>JAKMFK010000113.1 GCA_022425465.1 Bacteroidia bacterium
ATGGGAATTCTGAATCATGATGGTAATGGTATAAGAATAGAAGCAAATGAAGATACTCGCTTTATCATTTTAAGTGGAGAACCCATCAATGAACCTATTGCAACATATGGACCATTTGTAATGAATGACCAAACACAACTAATGGAGGCCCTAAAAAAAGCACAAATGGGTAAAATGGGCGTGTTAATCGAGGAGTTTGACTAGTGTAGCTACCCTTTCTGCAGTGTAAATCCAAAAGTACTCCCAATTCCCAGAGTACTTCTTACATTAATGATTTGATGATGAGCTTCAACAATGTGTTTGACAATCGCAAGTCCCAAACCATTTCCTCCCTGATCCCTACTTCTGCCTTTGTCTGTCCTATAGAATCGTTCAAACAAACGAGGCAAATGTTCTTCTGCTATACCTTGTCCATTATCGGAGACTTCAATAATAATATTTTCATCCATATCATAAAAACCCACTTCTACAATACCTTCAACATCCCCATACTTAATAGCATTTACAACTAAATTGATTAATACTTGCCTAATCTTAGCCTGATCAGCATTAACCATTACATGTTTGGGATTTTGCTGCTTAAATTTTAGCGATATTTTTTGCTTTAAGGCCTTATTCTCTACGAGTTCAAATACTTCATCTGTCAATTTAACAATATCAAATTTTTCATAATCTAATGGAGGATTTTTACCCTGAAGTACATTAATATCGGTTAGCTCGTCTACAAGTTCAATTAGTCGTTTTGTGCTGTTACTCGCTTTAGTTAGAAATAATTGATTGACTTTTTCATCCTCCAATGCTCCATCCAGTAAGGTATGAATATAACCCTGGATACTTTGAATTGGAGTTTTCAACTCATGAGATACATTCCCTAGAAATTCGGCAATGTACGTTTCCAATTCTTTCAAATCATTGACCTCTTTTCTATTTTCCTCCATCCATTTAAGCACATCCTTACTTACTGCCTCCAACGGATCTGATTCATTTTTGTATTTATCCAACAAATCATCTTTTTGATTCGTCTTAAACTGATAAATATTTCTGTAAATCGTCTTGATTTTATCATAAATAAACCGATTAAGTATGAAATTGAACAAGAAATAGCAAACAACTAAAACAACACAAAAGTTAATGAGTGTTGGGACTATTTCTCGGGAGAAAACAGCTACACCAACTGATGAAATAATTGCTGCAGTAATACTAACAAAAAAAGCTATTGATCCTGGGCTTGTTGTATTTCTCACAATACAAACTTATAACCTACGCCTTTAATTGTCTTAATTTTTTCGTCTCCAACTTTTTCTCTAATCTTTCTGATGTGTACATCAATGGTCCGATCAACAACACTTACATCAGTACCCCAAACCTTACTCAAGATACTTTCTCTCCTAAAAACTTTGTCTGGTTTTGATGCTAAAAGGAATAATAATTCAAACTCTTTTTTGGGGAGAGTAAAATGCTTGTTTTGGATAGATACTTTAAATGTATCTCGGTCTATAACCAAGTCACCATGCTGAATTTTACTAATGCTGTGTTGATCTTTTTTTCTAGACAATATCGCCTTGATTCTACTAATAAGAACTCTTGGCTTTACAGGCTTGGTTATGTAATCGTCAGCACCGGCTTCAAATCCAGCAATTTCTGAATATTCTTCTGCACGTGCTGTTAAAAAAATGACAAATGTATCATGAAGTTTGGGCTTGGACTTAATTACGCGACATGTTTCAATACCATCTAGTTCAGGCATCATAATATCAAGAATAATTAAATCTGGCTCTTTATTCATAGCTACACCAACAGCTTCTGCACCGTTACTAGCTGAATAACATTTAAACCCCTCTTTTTCAAGGTTATACTTCAGTAAATCAACAATATCCTGATCGTCTTCTACTATTAATATCTTTTTTGCCATTATGAGAGTACAATAATTGTATTATTTTACAAATTCAACCTTATGTCAAAGTTAACAGAATGTTAACAGGATTAGCTAATCTCTTTGATTTCTAATTATTCGAGTATAGTCGATGATATCATTAAGGTTATTCACAGAACGCTCAACATAACTATGACTAGTTACCTCTGTCATGGTGCATGTTTTTTGAATTTGATTGATATCAAAAGCCAATTCAGTCCGATTGGGATTAGATAAAATGGAGTCAAACTGCATAACATAAACACTATCATTTTCCCAATTTATGGAGAACCGAACTAAAAGTCCTTCCTGTAAAAGAAACTCTTCTTGATAAGCTGAAGTTCTATGAATCAAATACTTGAACGCACCATCAGAATAATGAAAGTTCCCAACTCGCCACTCCCGAAATGACTCCAGATTAGAATTATCCCCTTGTTTTTCGTCAACTTGATTGCAAGCCGACAATAATAAGATGAATAAAATCCAATAAAACTTCACAACTAATCCAATAGTGGAACAAGAAGAGACTCCAGCTGATTACTCCTAAAACCAGATTTTACAATTCTACCATCACGATCGAGCAAGAAGGTCGATGGAATGGAACGAACCTGATATAACTGTGCTGCCGATGATTTCCAACCACCTAAATCACTTACATGCTTCCATATTAGCCCATCTTTTTGGATTGCTGCCTTCCAACTCGCTTCCTTAGAGTCAAGAGAGACACCATAAATTTCGAAACCTTTGTCTTTGTATCTATCGTAAATTGCTTTGACATGAGGATTTTCTCTTCGACAAGGACCACACCAACTTGCCCAAAAATCGATTAAAACTACCTTCCCTCGTAAAGAGGATAAAGCCAATGAATCTCCCTCTGGTGTTTTTAATTTTATCTCTGGTGCAATAGCCCCATCAATGGTAGGACCCAACTTCTCTATTGTCTTTCCTAGACTAGCAGTATAACTTGAATTTGGAAAGTCCCTTGCTAATTTCTCGTGAGCAATCATTAATAAGCTAGGTATAGGCTCATTAAATAAATATTTTGCAGCAAAATAAGTAGCTGGAGTAGTCGGCTCTGTACGAATAAAATTTTCGATGTCAGAGGCTCTCTTTGCTATAAAAGCATTGTATCTTTTTGTGGTTTCTTCTCTGATATTAGCTGAGGCTGTTTGCGGGTCAATGGCCTCAACT
>JAKMFK010000114.1 GCA_022425465.1 Bacteroidia bacterium
GAACACAAACTTGAACGTGATATGCTAATTAACTGGTTGGTTTGTAATAATGGATTTATTGATCTCCGACCAGAAGCGATTCTCAATACTGCCAAGACCTATGATCAAGGTTTAAATGATCATATATCCGTTATTAAAGAAGCTAATCAATTCAGAAAGCAAGTCCAACAACTCAAGATAAAAAATAGACGCAATACTCATGAAAATATTCACTTCAATAGCAGTGGACTATTGGCTTATTGTGGACGTATTACTGGACTATATGAGCAACTCGAACAATTTGACCTTAGCCTTGGTACCTACAACGGTTGGAAAGCACTTTTTCCCATTGATGACAAGTTCAATCATGTTCTCATACCCGGCTTAGTAGAAGCCATGAGACACTACAGCGAAGGACTGGGCAAAATTACCGGTACTGAATTCCTGTATCCGAAATACGGATACTTTGAGTAGAAGTTATTCTAAATAAAATTTATGCACTTCAGTACTTTCAGAATTTCTGATTGACAAAAAATATAATCCAGAATTCAAACCACTTAAATCAATCTTAGTATTTAGGGTATTAAATAAATTATTCCCTAATACATTTCTTCCATCTAATCCATAGATAGCATATTTTGATCCAATTAAACTAGGTCTAATTTTCAAATTCAATACCTCAATTACTGGACTAGGGAACAATAATATAGATTGTTTCTCTGAGTCTATTATTGATGCAGATTCATTCATTACGATTTTTAAGTTATCAAAAGATATTTCTGACCATCCAGCTATGGCTTCAAAACGAAATGCTATATAGCAATCTTCACCTGATTTAGGGATTAAAATGTTATTTGTATCGCTCCAGGTCTTTATACCAGAATATTTATCAGACAAATCGCACAATAGAATATTTGTAGATAAATCTGGATCTTGTGAACCCTCAAGTAGATAAATTTCAACAGACTCTTCTGGAAAGTGAGTCCCCATAAACGTCCAATACATATAACTCAAGGAGTCAATTTTCCCACCGTTATCAAATCTAAATTTAGGAGAAACATACCAATCAATCTTTGGGTTTGTGTTTGCATCACCTGTTGGAGATATATTTAAGACTCTTTTAGATAATGAAACACCTCCATCGTCAATTTCCCATCCTAAATTAGTTTCCTTTCCCTTTCTATATTGCATCCACCCATTAGTCTCATCATCATTATCAAATCCTGTTCTATAACTTGTTTGAGCTTTAACCTTTAGACTTATTAATGATCCCATAATAACTACAAGGATTAAAAATGATTTTCTTGCTTTCATAAATTATAACTTTAAATAGCTCGAATATCCACATACCTTTTCATATAATACAACATTCATGGGCACAAAAAAACTCCAAAACTTAAATATCATATCCAAATATGACGAGAGTCATAATTAATAGCTAAATACTACCTCACATTTGCTTCGATAAAAAATTTTATACGTATGAACATCGAAGAAATAACTGCACAAATTACCGATATAGTCATTAAATATGCTCCTAAATTTGCATTGGCTATCATTACCCTTGTTGTTGGGATGTGGATCATCAAACGGCTCATGAAATTTATAGAGCCCCAAATCAATAAAGCTACAAAAGATGAAACATTGGGAACCTTTCTTGGCTCAATACTGGGTACACTTCTAAAAGTGATGTTGCTACTTTCGGTAGCATCCATGTTTGGTATAGACACCACCTCATTTATTGCCATATTCGGAGCTGTGATGGTAGGTGTTGGTATGGCACTTAACGGAAGTATTGGGCATATTGCTAGTGGAGTGATGCTCATGATTTTTAAACCTTTTAAAGTGGGTGATTTAGTAGTCATTGGAGGTGGACAGACAACAGGCACAGTCGACGCTATCAATGCGTTCAATACTGTTCTTGCTACCCTTGACAATAAACGGGTAATCATAGCCAACGGAAATGTTACCGCTAACGATATCACCAATATTTCGGGTCAAGGAATTGTGGGCGTAGAACTTACCTATGGAATCGCATATAATGCGGATATTGATAAAGCAAAGAAGGTTATTCAATCTGTAGGCGATGAATGTCCGTATGTCCTCAATAATCCTGCACAGGGTGTTGTGGTAGCTAATTTGGGAGACAGTTCTGTGGACTTAGCCACTCGACCATTTTGTAAAAGCGAACACTATTGGGATACCTTATTTTACATGCAAGAAAATGTAAAAAACAGTTTGATGCCAAGGGAATTAGCATCCCATTCCCAAACTTGGAGGTTCACATGATGAACAAAAATTAATCTACATTATCATGTAGAAAAGAGTTGTTCGTTCTCAACTCTGGTTTAGATTCCGGCTCATCAACGAGACTGGTTCTAGAAATTTCAATCTCCGAAGAATGATTAACCTCGTTCAACGTCACATTTCTACGTTTATATGCAGGTATATTCTCCATTTTATCTATGCCCTCTTGATTTGCACCATGATTTGTTCGTCCATCTGTTTGATTAGCACTATTAGCTAACGAATCAAAAATGGTAATCTGCTTTTTTGCATCCAACTCCTCTTGTGTCATGTTTTCATTGACATTAACATCACCTAGGTTGTATTCGATATCGCTATCTTTAGCAATGGCATTGTATCTATTTCTGTCTCGATTAAAACCTGTAGCAATGACTGTAACACTTAAGCTTCTACCGAGGTTTTCGTCATAGCAAAGACCACATTTTAAATTTGCATCACTTCCTGTTTCTGCCTGTAAATACTCATTGATGGTTGCATATTCATCCATGGTAGCTTCTTCATCTCCATAGGAAATGTTCACTAACAAATCACTTGCTCCTTGAATTTTGTTATCGTCTAATAATGGGGAATTCAAGGCTTGATTTACCGCACGCATTGCTCGGTCATCTCCTTCTGAAGTACCCATTCCCATAATCGACACACCACTATCAGTCATAGCTGTTTTAACATCCTCAAAATCAACATTTATACTCCCCGCAATGGTGATTATCTCGGCAATTCCTTTTGCCGCAGTTGCCAAAATATTGTCTGCGTATCCAAAAGCCTTGCTTATGGGTAAATTGCCATAAATTTCTTTGATTCGATCATTCGATATGACCAAAAGTGAATCTACACTGTCTCTAATTTCTTCAATCCCATGGAATGCTGCTGTGCAACGTTTATTTCCCTCAAACATGAATGGGGTTGTAACAATCCCAACGGTTAATATTCCTTTATCTTTAGCAGCCTTGGCTATGACCGGTGCAGCACCAGTACCTGTACCTCCACCCATTCCAGCAGTAACAAATACCATTTGAGTATTGGCACCCAACGATTCAATGATATCCTGTATACTTTCCTCAGCGGCTCTTCTTCCAATTTCAGGATTCGATCCTGCTCCTCTTCCCTCAGTCAGCGAACTTCCAATCTGAACTTTGTTAATGATAGGACTTTTCTCAAGAGCCTGAGCATCAGTATTACATATGAAAAAATCAACTCCTTGTATCCCTTTAGAATACATGTGATTAACTGCATTTCCTCCGCCTCCACCAACGCCAATTACTTTAATAATAGACGATTTATCTTTGGGTAATTCTACTGTAAAACTCATATCTTTTATTGTTTAAAATCTTCTACATCTACTTCATCTTTCAACCAGTTTTTAATACTATCTAGCACACTCCTTTTTCTACCTGAACCTGAGGCTAGCTCTAGTTTGTTTTCACTATTCCCATGAGAAGATTTTAAGCCTCTCAAAACCAATCCCACACCAGTAGCATAAATGGGGCTTTTCACTTCTTCGACCATTCCCTTAGCTAAGTGTTCGTTTGGATATCCAATTCTAGCATCTAACCCTGTAACAAACTCAGCTAACTGATCTACATGCTTAAGTTGTGATCCACCTCCAGTTATGACAATACCTCCTGCTAGTTTCTTATCTAAACCACTTTGTTTTATCTCAAAATCAACCAACTCCATGATTTCTTGAATTCGAGCTTGTATGATCATGGAAAGATTCTTAACGGAAATCTCTTTTGCAGCTCGACCACGAATTCCAGGAATGGTAACAATTTCATTTTCATCTAATTCACTAGCCAATGCACTTCCAAACTTGACCTTAAGTAGTTCTGCATGTGCTTTCATGACATTACAACCCTGTTTGATATCTTCAGTAATGATGTTTCCACCATATGGAATTACTGCTGTGTGGCAAATGATATTATCATAGAAAATCGCCACATCAGTAGTTCCACCTCCTATATCAACCAAGACCACACCCGCTTCTAATTCATCACTACTCAATACGGCCTCTGAGGAAGCAAGTGGTTCAAGAGCAATTTCAGTTACTTGAAGATTTGACTTCTCAACACATTTGTAAATATTTTTCGCAGCAGAAATTTGACCTGTAATGATATGGAAATTTCCTTCCACTTTCACGCCTGCCATTCCAATTGGATCAATAATCCCTGGCTCATCATCTACCGTATATTCTTGGGGAATAACATGTAAAATTCGATCACCAGGCTTAACGGCAAGCTTAAACATGTCGTTTTCTAATTTTTTCAAATCGTCTGCATTAATCTCAGATTCACCATCGTTTCGAATAATCATTCCTCGATGTTGCAAACTATTGATATGAGCTCCCGCTATTCCAACTTCTACTCTTTGTATATCTACATTCGATTTTTCCGCAGCTTCTTTGATTGCTGCTTGTATGGCTGCCACAGTTTTATCAATGTTTGACACAACACCTCTTGTCACTCCTCCATGAGACGCTACCTTTCCCATACCAAGGATATCTACTTTCCCAAATTGATTAGCTCTTCCTACAATGGCACATACTTTGGTTGTACCAATATCTAATCCAACAATAATTTTTTCTTGTGATTCTCCCATTTTACTACTTACAAACGATTTGATTCTTATATTTTAGGTTAATGATTTGGTACTTATCCCATCCGATATGATTTAAACCATCGACATAAAAGTCAGCAAGTTTTTCAAATTTTTCAGGAATGTTAGTTGTGTCTCCAATCACTAATTTTTGGTTATTAATTTTTGGTATGATGATTAAATCACCCTTTTTTACAAATATCTGCTCTGTTATAGCATCTATAAATGCATTTTCATTCACATAGGTGGATAGGGTGTATACTTTCTTAATCATTTCGGGGGTGCAGAAGTCATTTACTACTGGAACTCTTGCAATATCTACATCTTTTGATGGGATTTTCACTAGGTTCTCGGCTAGATAATAAGACGCAGTTTTAGGAGGCATGATTCGAACCAAAGGAATGTGTTGGAGGATATCAATCTTTAGTTCACCTTTCAAATCAAAACTTACTTCAGCATTTTTAATAGCGGGTATCGCCTCAAGCTTTTTTTCAATATCTAAAAGTGAAATGCTATTTTGAGGCACTCCAGACAAACCACCAATGTACCATTTATCCAGCTTATTTTTGATGATTTCTTGAGTTATTAATTCCTTTTGCTCTGGTGCTTCAATTTTTATTTTTACGAAAGTGCAAATTTGATTTTGTTGATTTTCATATAGAAAATACAAAACCACCAATAGAATAATAATGGATAAGACATATAGACTTTTTCTTAGATATGGAAGAATTTTACTAGCCATAATTCTTAAATATAGGTTCTACTAATTGATCAATATCACCGGCACCGAGCGTAAGAAGAATATCCAATTCTCTAACTCTCAAATGATTAATCACTTCATTTGAAGGTATGCAAATTGCGTCCTCATGATCTATTTTTTGCAACAACACTTCTGAAGACACTCCCTCAATTGGCAACTCTCTTGCTGGATATATTGGAAGTAAAATAAGATGGTCTACATTAGATAATTCAACTGCAAAATCAGTCATAAAATCTTTCGTACGCGTATATAAATGCGGCTGAAAAATAGCCGTAATTTTACGATTTGGATATAAATTTTTTACCGATGAGATAATCGCTTTTAGCTCACTCGGATGATGTGCATAGTCATCAATATATAAAAAATCATCACGCTCTATTACATATTGAAACCTGCGTTTTATTCCCTTGAAATTAAGTAAACCTGCTCTGATAGCTGCTATTTCAACACCAGCCTTATAACACATTAGTGCAGCACCAACGGCATTTTCTAAATTATGTTTCCCCGGAAGACTTATGAGGAGATTATGGATAAAAATCTCTCCTGAAGAATGACAAATATCAAATTGAGTTCCCTTTGAATCTTGAGCATGAACTACCGTAAAAAAATCGGCCTTTTGATCATCTACAGAATAACTGACACCACCCATATTTTTAGCTTTATTTTTTGCATAAAAAATGTGATCTGTTTCCGTTATCAGATTTAAAAACTCAACATATGAATTCTCCAAATCCTCTTTGTTACTGTAAACATCTAAATGATCTGCATCGGTACTAGTTATAACGCTATAGGTAGGTTTGAGGTGTAAAAAAGAACGGTCAAATTCATCAGCTTCAGTTATCGAAAAGACATCCCCCCCGTTATCTTTTTTGTAGTAATTACTATGAAGATTGACACTGATTCCTCCTAAAAAGGCTGAAAAAGAGAATTGAGATTGTTGGAAAATTGAAGCAACGATACTACTGGTTGTTGTTTTCCCGTGTGTACCTGCAACACTTAAATTTATGGTATTTCTGGTTACTTGCCCAAGTATCTCTGAACGTTTATACATAGAAAAATTATTATCCCTGAAATAATTCAATAGATAATTATGGTCAGATATTGCTGGCGTATAAACGACAACACTAGAACTTGGATTTTGAAGAAATTCGTCATCCACTGAGGACAAATCATCTTCAAAAAATACTTGGATCCCCTCCTGCATTAATTGATCAGTTATTACTGAGGATGTTCGATCATAACCACAAACATAAAATCCTTCAGAATTGAAATATCGAGCAAGTGCACTCATACCGATTCCACCGATTCCTAAAAAATAGATATTTTTCTGATCATCTAATCCCATCTATTATTTCATTTACAATACTTTTTGCAGCATTTGGTAATCCCAATTTTAAAATTTCTGACTCGAGGGTAGATCTTTTAATATCATTCTTGATTAAATCAATGATAAACTGACCCAACCTAACTTTTGCATCCCTATCTGGACATAATAATGCTGCATCTTTCTCGACCAAATTAAGTGCATTTTTTGTTTGGTGATCTTCACTCACAAAAGGCGATGGGACAAAGATGGTTGCCTTACCCAAGGCTGATAACTCAGACACAGACATAGCACCAGCTCTGCTCACAACAACATCCGCTACTTGATATGCCAAGTCCATTCGTTGAATAAATGCTGTACGTGTCCCCCAATCAAATGTTCCAAACTCACCAGCGTAATTTTTTCCAGTTTGCCAGAGAAGCTGCACGTCATGTTCTACTAATAAATTCATGTTCTCGAAAATCGCTTCATTAATTGTTCTGGCACCTAAACTTCCTCCAACGACTAGAACAGTTTTCTTTTTCGAATCCAACGAAAAATGCTCGTAAGCATTGATAGATGAATTTGTTTCCATCAACAAATCTTGACGAATTGGATTTCCAGTTAAAACCAATTTTTGTTTTGGGAAAAAACGATCCATCTGCTGATAGGCAACACTAATCTTAACTGCATATTTTTTAAGCAACTTATTTGTTATCCCAGGATAGGAATTTTGCTCTTGTAAAAATACTGGTATTCCCATCCTACTAGCCATATAATTTAATGGACCACTTGCATAGCCACCTACACCTACAGTGAAATCTGGTTTAAATCTTCTTATAATCGATCTAGACTTCCACAGACTTGCAATAAGCTTAAAAGGTAAACTTAAGTTTTTAGGGGTAAGCCTCCTCTGAAGGCCCGAAATCCATAATCCATGAATTTGATATCCCGCTGCAGGAACTTTTTCCATTTCCATCCTACCTTTTGCACCCACAAATTCGATAACACTTCCAGGATATTGAGCCATTATTTCGTTTGCAATAGCAATTGCTGGAAAGATATGACCTCCTGTTCCTCCTCCAGATATAAGTACTCGATAATTCCTACTCATTTTCTCTTTCTGGATATATGGTTCTACTTGCACTAAGAATAATTCCAAACGCAATACTTACGAATAATATGGACGTTCCTCCACGACTTACAATAGGTAGTGCTAACCCAGTAACCGGCAATAAATTAACGGCTACCCCCATATTTATCAATGCTTGAACTACCAAACTAAAGGACAGTCCAATAGCTAATAGGGCTGCCAATGGATTCTCCGTTTTTAAGACAATCCTAAATGAACGATAGAGCAATAATAAATAGAGTAAAACAAGAGTTAATCCCCCGAAAATAGAGCCATATTCTTCGATAATAATCGCATAAATAAAATCAGCAAATGGTGAGGGTAAAATATTTTTTTGTCTACTTCTGCCGGGTCCTGTACCTACAAAACCACCACGTGCAACAGCTATTTTAGCCTGTCTACTTTGGTATGTCCCTCCGTCGTCACTCCCATTTGAGAAAGATTCAATTCTGCTTTTCATGGTTGCTATACGCCCAAATTGAATATCCGATTTCATCACATATGCGAAAGCACCTCCCAATACAAGTAAACCAATTCCAGCTAATAACCCAATTTGCTTAAGTGGTATCCTTCCAAGAAATAACACCAACATACTGGTTAAAAAGAGAACTGCAGAAGTTGAAAAGTCCTCAGGAAAAATCAATAAACAGACCACTAAAATAATAGAAAGTATCGGCAATAAAGTACGCTTAAAATCATGAACCTCACCCTGCCTTTTTGCCATAAAACGTGCTACATAAGCTACGAGTGCAAGCTTGGCAAAATCTGAACTTTGAACTGTAAGACCCGCAACAGGCAATGAGACCCATCTCCTCGCATCATTTATTTCAACTCCAAAAACTAATGTA
Source organism: Bacteroidia bacterium (assembly GCA_022425465.1). Classification (GTDB taxonomy): domain Bacteria; phylum Bacteroidota; class Bacteroidia; order NS11-12g; family UBA9320; genus UBA9320. The sequence continues at coordinate 8,922 of JAKMFK010000114.1, forward strand.
TAGATTAACAACGGAATTGCTAAAAACAACATAATTTGAGCAATTCTTGAAAAATACTGAATACTAATTAAGTGAGTTAACCACATGGTGGCCAATCCAAAAATCACCAAAAAAGCATGTTTCATTAGGTAGTATTCTGTATTTCCTCCTTTTTCGGCATAAGCAAGCGTCCCCGTAGCAGAATACACAGCAAGTATTCCAAATACAGAAAGAGCAAGCACTACAAACCAAATGTAGTAATCGCCTTTGATATTTTTTTGGAGGAATTCTTTCACAGATTTCTTACAGCTCTTTTAAATTGGTTACCTCTATCTTCATAGTTATCAAATAGATCAAAACTGGCACATGCAGGCGATAATAGAACAGTCTCTCCTTTCTCACCAAGACCGTATGCAATGTTCACTGCCTCTTGAGCGGAACTTGCGTTAATCATCATATCCACGTCCTTTCTAAATGCTGTGTGCAAATTCAAGTTGTTTTTTCCTAGACATACTATAATTCTAACTTTCTCTTTAATTAATGGGCTTAATGATTCATAATCATTGCCTTTGTCAACACCGCCAGCGATCCAAATAATTGGATCTTCGACACTCTCAAGAGCGTACCAAGCAGCATTCACATTGGTAGCTTTACTATCATTGATAAAGCGAATACCTTTTACTTTGGAAACAAACTCGAGGCGATGTTCTACATTTTTGAAATCGAGTAAGCTCTCCCGAATAGTTTCTTTTCGGATTAGTAAAGAATTAGCAATAATTGAGGCAGCCATTGAGTTGTAGGTGTTATGTCTTCCGGCTATAGTAAGTTGATCTAATGACATGTTAAAGTTTATTTTTGGATTTGTTAATTGAATATTTATTTGATTATTTTCTACCCAAGCTCCTTGATCCAAAGGCCCATTGTCATGGGTAAATGGAATCAGATCTGCTGAAGTAGAATGATATTTTAATTGATTAGTAATTTCTTCGTCATCTGCACAAAAAATGAATTTCTGATTTGAGTCTTGATTTAAATTTATACGTAGCTTAGCATCTATATAATCTTGATAGGATGCATACCTATCCAAGTGATCGGGAGTGATATTGAGTAATACTGCATAATCCAAGGCAACTGTGTGCATTCCATCTAGTTGAAAGCTACTCAGTTCGAGCACATAATATTCATAATCTTCTAAAGCTACTTGTCTTGCAAAACTGTACCCCACATTACCTGCCAAACCAACAGATAATCCTGCATTTTTCAGAATACTATAAGTCAACATTGTTGTTGTAGTTTTACCGTTAGTCCCTGTAATTCCAATCAATGAAGCATCGGTATAACCTGCAGCAAATTCAATTTCAGATATAACTGGAATATTGGCTGAAATAGCCGTTAAAACAATTGAAGCCTTTTCGCTTATTCCAGGACTTTTAATGACTTTGAAAGAAGATTTGATTTTCGATTCATCATGGCCATTTTCTTCGTACTTAATTCCATATTTATCCAACTCTGCTTTGTATTTTGGTTGTATCTGATTATAATCAGAAACCCAAACGTTATAACCTTTTTGGTGAGCTAAAATAGCTGAACCTACCCCACTCTCACCCGCACCTAATATGGAAATTAATTCAGTCAATTATCTTAGTTTGAAAGTTATTATGGTGAATATGGCCAGCATAATTCCTACGATCCAAAATCGCGTTACGATTTTGGGCTCGGCATACCCTAGCTTTTGATAGTGATGATGGAGGGGTGACATCTTGAATATTCGTTTCCCTTCACCGTATTTCTTTTTGGTATACTTAAAATAACTCACCTGAATCATGACACTCAAGTTTTCAATAAGAAAAATGCCACACAATATTGGGAGTACTAACTCTTTTCTAATCATCAACGCCAATACAGCAATTATTCCGCCCAATGCTAGGCTACCTGTATCACCCATAAATACTTGAGCAGGAAAACTGTTATACCATAGAAATCCGATACATGCTCCAGTGAAAGCTGCAGCAAAAATTACCAGCTCACCCTGATTTGGAATGAACATGATATTGAGATAATCCGAAAAGATTAAGTTACCACTAATAAATGCTAAAACCGCTAGTGTAATGCCTATTATGGCTGAACTACCGGCAGCTAATCCGTCTATTCCATCCGTTAAATTCGCCCCATTACTAACAGCAGTTATCACCAAAACAGCTATAATCATAAATACCACCCAAGCCCATTTATTTGCTTTAGCATCGCTCATCCAAAACAAGAATTTTGAATAATCCACTTCATGCGTCTTAATAAATGGAAGCGTGGTTGTTGAACTTTTCACATCTTTGAAATACATCAACTGACCGTTAATATTTTTAACCTCTACATCGGCTGGTGCTTCATTAATCGTATTAATCTTGTATTGCTCCCGAACAACAACATCTTCACTAAAATGAAGCACAAGGGCTACAATAACCCCCAGTCCGACTTGACCAATAACTTTAAATTTCCCAGCTAATCCTGCCTTATCTTTTTTGTAGATTTTGATATAATCATCCAAAAAACCAATTAAACCCAACCAAATAGTGCTAAAAATCATGAGCAGCACATAGACATTATCTAGTTTGGCAAATAATAAAGTTGGAATAAGTATGGCCGCTAAAATGATTAAACCTCCCATAGTTGGAGTACCCCGTTTGGACTCCTCCCCATCCAGACCAAGCGTGCGTATAGTTTCTGCAGCCTGTAAATCTCGGAGCTTATCTATCAATCTTTTGCCAAATAGCAATGAAATGATCAAGGATACGATAACTGCAAGAGACGCACGAAAGGAGATGTATTGGAAGACTCCAGCTCCTGGTAGCTTATAGGTTTCTTCTAAATATTCAAATAAGTGATACAGCATTATTCTTTTAATAGTTTTAAGTTCTTGGTTAAAATGGCTTTATCATCAAATGGGTGTTTAACCCCATTGATGTCTTGATATGTTTCATGTCCTTTTCCCGCGACTAGAATGATATCCCCTGGATTGCTCAAACTAATAGCTGTTTTAATGGCTTCTTCTCTATCTGTTATTTTCAGTACTTTCTTAAAGTTGCTCGGCTCAACTCCAACCATCATGTCAGAGATAATCTCATTGGCATCTTCTGTCCTAGGATTATCAGAAGTTAAAATGACTTTTGTTGATGATTCACAAGCAATTTTTGCCATAATGGGTCGCTTGCCCTTATCTCTGTCTCCTCCACATCCAATGACCGTGATTAATTCTTCGTTAGTCGTTCGAATTGCATTTATGGTATCCAACACATTCTGAATAGCATCGGGAGTATGAGCATAATCTATGATGGCTGTTATTCCAGATTCTTTTATATTTTGAAATCTTCCATCAACACTATTTATTGCACTTAGTGCAGTTATTATTTCTAGATGCTCTTTCCCTAATAAAAATGCAGTGGCATATACTGCCAAAACATTATAAGCATTGAATTTACCTACCAGTCTCAACCACACTTCTGAATCACTAATATTGAGTAACATGCCATCAAAATCGTGCTCAACAATTTTGGTTTTAAAATCACTGACCGATTTAAGACTATAAGAGTAACTGGTAGCTTGTGTGTTTTGGACCATTACCTTACCATTTTTATCATCCTTATTCACAAGTGCAAAAGCCGAGGAATTAAGATGATCAAAAAGTGTTTTTTTGGTATATAAATACTCCTTGAAATCAGAATGATAATCCAAATGATCTCTGGTTATGTTAGTGAAAATAGCCCCATCAAACTGTAATCCAGTAGTTCTATGCTGGTGAAGTGCATGTGAGCTTACTTCCATAAAGGCATATTCACATCCTGCTTCTACCATTTCAGCAAGCAACTCGTTTATCCTAACACTATTAGGGGTCGTGTGAGTACTGACAGTATCAATACCATTTATGCTGTACTTGATTGTAGATAGCAGTCCACATTTATGATTCAAATTCCTAAAACACTCGTATAACATTGTTGCTACTGAGGTTTTTCCGTTAGTACCTGTCACACCAACTAGTTTGAGCTTTTCACTTGGATTATCGTAGAAAGCTGAAGCAATGTGTCCAAGAGCCCTAGCAGAATTTTCTACTACTAGATAAGTGATATTATCGATAGGATTGTTTATCTCCTCACAAAGAATTACAGTGGCCCCAAGTTCAATTGCCTTGTCTATGAATAAATGACCATCGGTATTAGCCCCTCGGGTAGCGGCAAATAATCCATTAGGCTCAACCAGTCTTGAATCCAATGCAAGACTAGACACTTCAATAGCTCTAGATCCGAAAGAATCTATCAAATTAATAGCTTGTATGAGTGAGTCTAAACTTTTCAATTTAATCGGAGATAAACAGTTTGACTTTCTTTAATTACGGTTCCTGGCAATGGACTCTGCTCAACCACTTTTCCTCGTCCTGCCACAATTGGATTTAACCCCAATAACTCAGATACATAGACCGCATCCTTTAGTCCAAAATTTTTCATATTGGGCATCTTTCCCTCCTCAACAAGGACATTGTCAAATGCTTTATTTTCAACATTTAACCTTATGAAATCAGAAGAAGGTTTTTCATCTGAGGAATATCCAAGACTCGAATTGATCGTCTGAATATCTTTATAATATCCAGCATGGTAGTTAGGCATATAGGTTGAAGAATCTTCAATCTCTTTTTTAACACTAATCGTAAAGATCTTCTGGGCGATTTCTGAGAAAACCGGAGCTGCCACGTATGAGGCATAGAACACACCATTACTCGGCTTATTTACCATAACATAAATGGAGTATTCAGGCTTCATAGCTGGAAAATGTCCAACAAAGCTTGCATTGTACATTTTGGCCTTTTGATACCCACTTGAAGATGCAATCTGAGCAGTACCTGTTTTACCGCCCATAGTTACTATATTACTCCTTACATTACGTGCAGAACCACTTACAAATACCTCAGATGTCAATTCTTTTATTTTGTCTGAAGTTTCTTTTGAGCATACCTGAACTGTTTGACTCAGGTTATCATTATTCTTAATCACGATTCCAGCATCCGTAACAGAACTCACAATTTGAGGTCTAATCATAATACCATCATTGATTATCCCATTGTAAGCAGTTAGTAGCTGGAGAGGTGTGTGCTGATTTTCATAACCTATAGCTAACCACGGAAGTGTCAGCTGGGACCAACTCAAACTTGCTGGATGATTTAAAAATGGATCTGGCTCACCTAAAATCTCAATACCCGTGGGCTTGTCTAAATCTAATTTTTTCAGATGAGAGATATAATTGCTGGGCTTTTGAGCGTAATTATCGAAGATAATTGATGAAAAAGCTACGTTACTAGATCGAGCGAAAGCCTGTTTAAAACTCATTTTCTTATACCTCCCCTTATCAGAGTCTTGCATTTTCTTGCCAAAGTATTCGCGGACACCATTCTGGATATCCATAGAATCATCAGGACTAATTAAATCATCCTCAAATGCAGCCATAGCAGAAAAAACTTTCCAAACACTTCCAGGCTCATAACTTTCACCTATGCTGTAGTTATATTGTTCGCTATAAATACCCTCATCCCTTTTTGATAAGTTGGATATGGCCTTAATTTTTCCTGTCGATACTTCCATTACAATCACGCAACCATGATCAGCCTTATGCTTTATTAAAGACTTTTCTAGTGATCGTTGAGCTATTTCTTGAAAATCAATATTGATCGTTGTATGAATATCTCTTCCGTTTTCTGGTTCAATCAAATTTTCATCATTCAAGGGGCGGTAGCCGCCAGATATCTTTTGCACTAACCTTTTGCCTTTGACGCCACCCAAATCCTCGTCATAACTGCGTTCTAAACCAACTCCAGGATTATCCTTTGTACGATAACCGATTGTTCTAAAGGCTAGGTTCCCAGCAGGCTTTACTCGCTTGGTATTTAGCTCTGCCATAAAACCCCCTCTATATCTACCTTTCTTGAAAATTGCAAAGTCTCTCATCATCTTTTGCTCATGATAATTAACCTTCCTACGAATCAGCACATACCTACTTTTTGATTTCTTTGCTGTAATTAATTTTGACCGATAATAAGAACTCGTTTTTTCTGGAAATAATTGAGCTAGTTGTTGAGCTAATTCATTCACATAAAATTGAAAAGTATCGTTATTCACCACAGTTGCATCCCATCTTATTTCATAGATAGGCATAGAAGTGGACAACAGGCTACCATTCTCGGAGTAGATATTCCCTCTCGCTGGGCTGATATCTTGGTGTCGAATGGTCGCACTATCAGACATTGCCAACCACTTATCTCCCTCCACCAACTGGATTCTAAACATTTGAAAGGAAACCCAAAAGGCGAATATGACTACAACACCCATCCCAAATACGGCACGCCATGTTATGCTCCTTTTAATGTTATTCGACATTGCTTTTATTGATTAAAGTAACTGCTCTATTTGGCTCTTTCACCTCTTTGTCTTTTAATCGCTCTTCCAAATTTTCACGAAGTCTATTTTTCATGATATCCGATTTCAACGTGATATTTTCAGCTCTCAACTCAATGAGGTTTTTCTTAGTCGATTCAATGTCTCTAACAATGTTATCTGTTCGATGAGACAAGTAGATGTATGTAAGAGCTAAGCCAAATAAAAAAAGGAGATAGTAAATCCATTCTGGCGAAAGCCTTAGCTCTTTAGTCGTCGTGGATTTTTTCTCTGCTGTCATTAAATTTTTTCTGCTACTCTTAATTTGGCACTTCGAGCTCTTGAGTTTTGCTCAACTTCCTCTTTACTTGCTTCTATAGGTTTTTTGTTTATAGCACGGTATGATTTTGAAACTCTACCGAAAGGGTCACTTTTCAGTTCGCCTTCCACATTCCCTGTTTGAATTAAGTTTTTCACGATTCTGTCTTCTAGAGAATGGTAGGACATCACCACCAACCTCCCTTGAGGTTTTAATAAATCTGTCGCTTGCGTTAGTAATGATTTTAATGTACTAATCTCACGATTGACCTCTATTCTTAATGCTTGATAAATCTTAGCAAGCATTTTATTCTTTGATCGTTCGTTGGTAAATTTTGACACTGCAGCCATCAAATCTGCATTCGTCTTAATTGGCTGAATACTTCGATAAGAGATAATTGCATTTGCCAAAGGAGAAGCTTTATCTAACTCACCATAACTCCGAAACACTTTAGCTAAACTTGGCTGATCATAGGTGTTTAAAATATCTATAGCCGATATCTCTGAAGACGAATTCATTCTCATATCCAAATCTGATTCCTCAAACCGAAATGAAAAACCACGATCTTTATCATTAAGATGATGAGAACTAACCCCCAAATCAGCAAGTAATCCGTCAATTTCACTCAACTTATAATACGAACAGAAGTTGGCTAGGTACTCAAAATTAGCTTCGCAAAATATCAGCCTGGGGTCGTCAATCTTATTATTCAAAGCATCTCCATCTTGATCAAAGACTAACAACACACCTTTATCACTCAACTGATTAAGAATTGCTCTAGAATGACCCCCTCCACCAAAAGTCACATCAACATAAGTTCCATCAGGGTTTATATTCAGACCATCTATACATTCATCCAACATGACCGGAGCATGATAATTAGTCATCATCACCTCCATCCTCAATTCCCATTACGTCCTCGGCTAATGCAGCAAAATCATCTGCATCAACATCCATCATCTCATTATAGTTGTGCTTACTCCAAATCTCTATACGATTTCCATAGGCATAAAACACAGCTTCATTTTTAATGTCTGCATACTCACACAGCTTTTTAGGAATCAACATTCGAGATGCATTATCTAGATTAATCTCAGTAGCACCATTACTAAAATGCCTGATAAATAATCTGTGCTTTTTATTGAAGTGATTTAATGAACTCAAATTACCTAACTCGATATCCCAATCTTTCCTTGTGTAGAGTGTAAGGCATTTTTCAAAACCACGGTTCACCACCAATTTACCAATTGCATCTTTAGGCAATTGTTTCTTCAAACCAGCTGGCAAAACTACTCGACCCTTATCGTCAAGCTTAGCTGCAAATTCTCCGATGTATAATGTCTTGGACACGTTTTATTGGTTTAAAGGTGTAAAAATAAAACCAATTTCCCCACTTTCTCCCACTATCTACCACTTTTTTACAAAAATAATCCACATAAAATTTCAAACACTTGATTATAAGCTATTTAACATGCAAAATAGATTCCCACATTTTTTATTTAATCGTTTAAAAACGGATTGATTTCATAGAAATAGGACGAAACCATAAATTTCGCCAAAAAAAAAGGTGAGCTCTGTTAAGCTCACCTTTTTATGGTTTTAATTAAACTAATTAACCGATTTTATTTTCGATTATTTCTTCCACGATTATCCCTTCCTCTGTTATCTCTACCGCCTCTTCGATCTCCACCATTTCGGTTGTTATCTCTACGTTCTCTTGGTGGTCGTTCAACATACCCCTCTGGTTTTTCGAGGAGTACTTTCCTAGATAAACGAAGCTTACCGTTTCGCTCATCAAACTCAATAAGCTTTACTTTTACTTCTTCGCCCTCTTCAAAAACATCTGCCATTGATTCCAATCGTTCCCAGCTGATTTCAGAGATATGAAGCAGTCCTTCTTTTCCTGGTAAGATTTCTATAAATGCACCAAAATCAACAATTGATTTTACTTTTCCTACGTATTCAGTACCTACTTCTGGATCAGTGATAATTCCCAAGATCCATTCTTTTGCTGCCTCAATTGGACCACTTCCAACACCAGAAATTTCAACAATTCCAAAATCTCCATCTTCCTCTATGGTCACAATTGCATCTGTTTCTTGCTGAATCTCTTGAATTACTTTTCCACCCGAACCAATAACGGCACCAATTTTTTCTTTAGGTATAGTCATCATCTCAATTTGAGGTGCATGATCTTTTAATCCTGGAT
>JAKMFK010000136.1 GCA_022425465.1 Bacteroidia bacterium
GTTTAGAACCGTCAGATGTTAGAGCATTATATCGAATCTCGCTAGCGGTAAATCCAGGACAAGCAATCAGTGTATGTAATCCTCGATTCATATATTCCATTCGGATACTCTCAAAAAGACCATTAATGGCAAACTTTGAAGATGCATACCCTGTTCTGCCAGGTAGCCCTTTGAAGCCAGTAACAGATGAAATTGCTACTAAACTTCCTTTACTTTTTAATAGTGATGATATAGCTGCCCGTGAGCAATACACTGTGCCCCAAAAGTTTACTTTCATGACCTCTTCCAATACACTTGTGTCAACTTCATCAAATGCTGCTCTCATAGATATGCCAGCATTATTAATAAGGACATCTATACTTCCTAGTTTTTCATTAGCTAGCTGAATTAAACTTTCACATTCTTGTTGATTTGTTACATCAGTTTGAACACAAAATATCGTTGTTGATGGGGTTGATATTTCTAATTTTAACTCTTGGAGTTTTTCTATTTGTCTGGAAGCTAATACTAAATTGGCACCACACATAGATGCTTCTATGGATAGGGCTTTTCCAATTCCTGATGAAGCTCCTGTAATTACGATATTTTTACCTTTGAGCGAATCCATCGGATATTACTTTTTCCATTTTACACTGCAGCCTACTGCAGGTATTTCAGCGTAATCGGGTTCCATGCCATCTAGTGTATATTCAATAGCATCTTCTAAGAAAACACGTGTTACCATTTCTTCATTTTCCCAATTATCATCTATAGCCCCTTTATAGACTAGTTTTCGCTTACTGTTATATACAAAAACCTCAGGAGTTCGCGTGGCTTTCAATTTTTTGGTAACTTTTTGAGTTTCATCGTGTAGGTATGGAAAAGGGAGCTTTAATTGCTTATGGAGATCTTTCATTGCACTAAATGAATCGGCAGGATATGCTTCAGCGTCATTCGCATTAATAGCTAAAATTCCAAGGTTATCCTCTTCAAATCTGTTATAAAGTTTGATTAGTCTATTCCAATAAGCTCTAGCGTATGGGCAATGATTACAAGTGATAATGATTACCAATGCTGTCCTATCAGCAAATGTGTAATTATTATAAGTTCTATTGTTGGTACCTTTTAAGCTAAATTTAAAGAGATTTGATCCTATTTCCATGGTGTGCAAATTTAATGGAATAGTGATTATTTTACCTAGTTTTTCACTTAAACCATATTGATCTCAATTCTACCAAATAAAAAAAGTCCTCGTAATAAACGAGGACTTTTAAGTTTAGCAGTTCTATTATTTATTTAGAAACGGTGATTCTCTTGGTTGCGAAGTAGTCTCCGTTCTTTACTTGAACAAAGTACACTCCATCAGCTACTACTGATAAGTCTACACTATATGTACCGTTTAAGTTATCGGTTACATTCACATCCAATACATTTCCTAAGATATCTCCTACCTTAACAACCACCTCTCCAGTATTTTCAACAGTTACATTGAACTTACCTGTAGTTGGGTTAGGATATACATTAATCATGTCATTGTTTTGCGTTAAGTTTTCTATTCCTGCTAGGTTGATTGTGATATCCTCACATGCATCATTCCAGCATTCCCCTTTCTTAGTCGCTAAACATACAGTAAATGTTCCTTGATCCACATTCTCAAACGAGGTTGAAAACACTTACTACACGATGACCATTGAAGGTATAATAGTAGATACCGTAGCAAGCTTCTGTCCCAGTTCGTCGAAGATTATAGATTTTTTTGTTGGATATGTTAAGTCCTCCAACAGCTCCGAATTGGAAGACATATATACCAAATGTTGGTGTGTTATTTGTGTGACCCGTATTGTGAATTTTGTTATTGGTAATAGTAGTACCCTCATCACAGTAATAGGTTCTAAAACCATAATGCAAGAAGTCTTTTATCTCATTGCCATGGATGGTATTAAATTTATTGTCTGTGTTTGATGTTTCATCAGCAGCAAAAATCCCCCAATAGGGACCACCATTGGCTGGACCATTAGTAACATTATTTGATATAGAACAATGCTCTGCAGCATTAGCAAAAGTAAATATAGTACCATTACTACCGTTACCAAGGAGGATATAACAATTTCTTGAAGAATTGCTCGTCATATTTGGCATATTCAGTTGACAGTTAGATATGATAAAGTAGGTAGATGCATCTCGAATTTGGATACACCTCCCATAATCAGTGCCAGTATTTTCGATAATCAGGTTATCTAATGTGAAATGATCTGTACTTTTAAATGTAAACACAGGAGATCTAGAATTACTTCCAGGGTGAGAAACAGTGTTTCCATTGAGGGTAATTGTGTTTGTAGAATTAGCCCCTGAGATATCACCAAATTCAACCCACTGATAGTACGGGCCAGAATTTGATGCTACATTCACTATTACAGGGCCAGATACACCATATTTAGTAATAGTATCTGCAAAATCAGTGAAAATTTGATAGTTTGTTCCACTAGTGATAGCACTGGAGTCAATAGTATAAGTGCCATTAAGTTGGGCAGATGCCAAACTCACTATTAAAATAAAGCTAAAAGTGAAAATTGTTTTTAGTTTGAAAAGCCAATTTCGTTGTTTGTAATTTTTTTTCATAGGTGAAAGTTTTAATATTCTATCAACGAAGCTAAGGGTTATTAACACCCTTAACAAATAGGGTTGCAAGCCTATGACCAGTTTATGACAAAAAAATAGCTAATAGGTGTGTTAATTTGTTCAGACAAGCACGACGTTGCCTTTTTAATATTCTGAAAATCAGGTGTTTGTACTCAAATAACCCGTATTTATGATATTGATCATATTTTAATATGATATTTATCTAAATGGAAATTAGGACTGTTTTTTTTAAATCTTAATTATGAAATCGATGAAACGAAATGATTATTTGAATAGAAAATGATTAAAAAAAGTAACAGATAAATGAAATTATTTATCTATTTCGGTATTCTTTTGTTTTTCTTTTTTGAAGACTAGCTTATTTTGTTTTTTATTGTATTTGATATGGATCAAGTCGCCTTCATTGATATCAGATTTGAGAATCTCTTCTGCTAGTGGATCTTCGAGGTATTTTTGTATTGCTCTATTTAGAGGTCGAGCACCAAAGTCAGAATCAAATCCTTTTTCAGCCAAGTAGTTTTTAGCCTCTTTGTCTAGTTTTATATCGAATCCAATTTGTTTGATTCGAGAGATTAACTCTTCTAGTGATAAGTCTAGTATTTGTTGAATGTGTTCTTTTTCAAGTGAGTTAAATACAATAACATCATCAATTCTATTGAGGAATTCTGGAGAGAAGAAGCGTTTCAAGGCATTTTCGATGACCCCTTTTGAGTTTAGGTCACTTGCTTGGATTTTGGCATTAGTTCCAAATCCAACTCCTGCACCGAATTCTTTGAGTTGCCTTGAGCCAATATTAGAAGTCATGATAATAATCGTATTTCTAAAATCTACTTTTCTACCCAAACTATCTGTTAAAAACCCTTCATCCAATACTTGAAGAAGAAGATTGAATACATCAGGATGAGCTTTCTCAATTTCATCAAAAAGAATTACTGCATAGGGCTTTCTTCTAATTTTTTCGGTAAGGATACCTCCTTCTTCGTATCCAACATATCCCGGAGGGGCTCCAACAAGTCTGGATACTGCAAATTTTTCCATGTACTCACTCATATCAATTCGCATGAGTGCTTCTTTGGAATCGAAAAGGTACTTGGCTAAAGTCTTGGCCATTTCTGTTTTACCCACACCAGTACTTCCAAGGAAGATAAATGATCCTATGGGTTTATTGGGTGCCTTTAGTCCCGCCCGAGTACGTTGAATGGCTTTGGTAAGTTTGGCTACAGCTTCATCTTGTCCGATAACACTTCCTTTGAGTTCTTCTCCCATTTTCAGGAGTCGGTTACCTTCTTTTTGGGCAATACGTTTGGTAGGAATACCTGTCATCATTGCAATCACGTCAGCTACATCGTCTTCCTTTACTTTGTAACGTTGTGTTTTGCTGTCTTCTTCCCATTTAACTTTCTCATCTTCGAGATTTTCAAGTAATGATTTTTCCTCATCGCGAAGACGAGCAGCCTCCTCATACTTTTGACTTTTAACTACTCGATTTTTATTTTCTTTGATTTCCTCAATTTTTTGCTCAAGCTCTAAGATATTTTGAGGAACGTGAATGTTACTCAAGTGAACACGTGCCCCAACTTCATCAAGCACGTCAATAGCTTTGTCAGGTAAATGACGATCAGTGATGTATCGAACACTCATTTTTACAGATGCTTCTAATGCCTCTGGAG
>JAKMFK010000142.1 GCA_022425465.1 Bacteroidia bacterium
AGTCATTATAGTTAATATTATTTGAAAAATAATAAAAATTAAACTCTAATTTAATGGTTTATGAATCTAAAGAAACATTGGACTAAATAATAAATAAATCAGAATCGTAAGGACAACGACTAAAAAACTTACGGGTTTCACGTACTTCCAGTTTTTTACATCAACGACCCCTTTATTTTGAATTGTAAATTCTTTCCGGTTAGGATACCTATTACTCAAAATTAGCATTGAAAAAATGGTAGCAAAAAAAGCGACACATAATCGATGTAAAAAGTGAATGTCAACATCCATGGCGTCCAAACCAAATTTTGAGAGCAAATATAGAGATGTGCCAATCACCAAGCCAATTTTAGCAGCTTTAGCTGAAACTTTTCTCAACAATAGTCCAGCAACAATCACTGCAAAAATGGGCATATTAAAAATACTACTAAACTCTTGTAGAATTATAAATAGACCATCTCCAGCACGACTAATTAAGGGTGCTATGATGATAACAGCTATTGCCAAAACGGTTGTTGTAATTTTTCCAACTCTTACATATTGTTGTTCACTTGCGGATTTATTGATATATCCTTTGTAAACGTCTATGCTAAATAGGGTGGACGCACTATTAAGTGCACTGTTAAATGTACTTAACACAGCACCGACAATGACAGCTGCAAAAATTCCTGTAAAATGAACAGGCAGAACAGCTTTTACAAGTTCAGGGTATGCTAAATCTTGATTGTCCAAACCTCCTTTGAAATAATAAAAAGCAATGATTCCTGGGATGACCACGATAAACGGAATAATGAGTTTGAAAAAAGCGGCAATCAGAACTCCTTTTTGACCCTCAGCTAAGTTTTTAGCGCCAAAGGTTCTTTGAATAATCGATTGGTTCATCGTCCAATAAAATACTTGCGGGATGAACATCCCTGTAAAAATAACAGCAAATGGCACTTCAGAGTCAGCATCACCAATGGAATTAAAATGATCAGGAATAGTAGTGTATACCTCATTTACACCATCAAAAAAACTTCCACTTCCAATCTGATAAAATGCCAAAATGGGAATGGCAATACCCCCTATGATGAGACCAATTCCGTTGATGGTATCAGAAACAGCAACAGCTTTTAAGCCGCCTAAAATCGCGAATAATGAGCCTATGCCACCAATAAATACAACCATAAGAATAATAGCTTCAAATCGAGACACCTCAAGAATCGCGGAAACATCAAAAATACTTTCTAAATTCAGCGCACCAGTATAGAGTACAATTGGCAAAAGTGTAGTTACATAAAGTAGCAAAAATAGACCAGAAACGATGACACGCGTTGCTTTATCGAATCGCACTTCTAAAAATTCAGTAATGGTCACCAATCCCATTTTGAGATATCTAGGCAAAAAGAAAAGTGCCATCGCAACCATTGCTAGGGCAGCTAAGGTCTCCCAAGCCATAACCTCCATTCCATATCGATAGGCACTGCCATTGAGCCCAATCAGATGCTCTGTAGATAAATTGGTGAGAAGAAGCGAACCAGCAATATAAAATCCTGTGAGACTCCTACCTCCTAAAAAGTAACCGTCACTTGTACTGAGCTTTTCTTTTCTGGTCAAATACCAAGACAAAAAAGCAACGAAAAGTAAAAAAGCAGCAAAAGGGATAAATAACATCATATCTTAATCATTTAAGTGAATGACTTTGTTTTGTTTTAGTGAATCATTGGCAGCTTGTGCAAGTTGAAGAGCGATCAATGCATCGTTAGCTGTGACTGGAAATTCAATATTCTTTTGCACACACTCAATGAAAGTTTGATTTTCGATTGAGTAGGCCTTGATATACCTATCAATAAAAAAATCTTTACACAAGGAAGACTCTAATCCGGTTGAACTGAAAAAAGTCGCTTGATGTTCCTTTTCATTTTCTGCAGACAGCATTCCCTGATCTCCCAAAAGCTCAAGTCTTTGGTCATATCCATAGGCACATTTTCTACTGTTGTCAATGTTACAAACCACACCATTTTCAAATTTGATGGTAATCAGCGCAGTATCAATATCAATTCCTGTAAAC
>JAKMFK010000193.1 GCA_022425465.1 Bacteroidia bacterium
TATTTGTGAATGTGAGTGACAATATATTGAAAGGGTCAACACCAGAGGCAATTAAATGTGCAATACGATAGGTTAGTACTCTAGTTTTGCCAGATCCCGCACCAGCAACAATCATTATTGGTCCATCGGTTTGGATGACAGCAGCTTTTTGTTCTGGATTTAAATCATTAAGATATATGGGTTCCGACATGTTGTTCACCTATGTAATTCTTGAATGCGAATTTCATCTAATTTATCTAGGTTCATAACTTATATGCTAAACAATTTTTAACAACTTAATAAGTTATTTATCATTGCAATATAAAATGGATGTTACAACTACAAATATCGATGGCCTGCTAGTGATTAAACCTAAAGTTTTTGGTGATGATAGAGGATATTTTTTTGAAAGTTTTCGTGAGGATGTAATGAAATCAAATGATGTAACATCGAAGTTTGTTCAGGATAATCAATCCATGAGTAGTAAAGGAATTCTTAGAGGTTTACACTTTCAAAAAGATCCTTTTGCTCAAGGAAAATTAGTACGTGTAATTAAAGGTTCTGTTTTAGATGTGGCAGTAGATATTCGTAAAAAATCTCCTACGTATGGGCAATATTTTTCAATAGAGTTAAATGAAGAAAATAAGACCATGTTTTATATTCCACCTGGCTTTGCTCATGGTTTTCTAACATTGGAAGATAATACTTTGTTTTCTTACAAGTGCACGAATTATTACAATAAAGAGTCAGAGGGTGCTATCCGTTGGAACTCAAAATCATTGAATGTTGATTGGGGGATAGAAAACCCAATTTTATCTTCAAAAGATGCTTCAGCACTGACTTTTGATGAATTTCAATCTCCTTTCTAGTTATCTGACCTTGAGTAGGCTTCTGGTTTGAGTTATTAAACCACTTTGGTATGTACAATAATAGGTGCCAGGTTTCAGACTTGAAGCGTCGAACTTAATCTCATGTGTGCCATGAGGAATGTTATCATTTACTATTGAGCTAATTAATCTACCATGAACGTCCATTATTGAAATATTAACTAAGTCACCGTTAGAAAAATACTTAATGTTAGTTTCAGTTCCAAATGGATTTGGATAGTTAGTAATGTAGGCCTCACCAGCTTGTTTTTGTCTTAAACGATCTGTTGAAGATGTGGTACAAGCATCTTGAATGATATCCATTTTCTCAAAATCTTGAAGTAGTACACTATCAGTGTCAGCTTTATCTAAGCAGAACCAATCTTGTAAAATTGAACTATATATCGTTCTAAAATCGAATTCCATTTCAAGATTATCCCTTGCTGCTACCTCATCAGGAATTGTAGGGTTGTTACCTGACATACCCGATTTTACTTTAGACCCAAACATGAATAATGGAGCGGCAGATCCATGGTCTGTACCTGTACTTGCATTACTAATTATTCGTCTTCCAAATTCACTGAAAGTCATACCTAGAACTCGATGATCAATTTTAAGTTTTTCAATATCATCTTGGAATGCGTTAATTGCCTCTGATACTGTTTCAAGAAGGAACGCATGGTAACCTGTTTCATTACTGTCCACAGGGTCAACTTGATTAGCGTGCGTATCAAAACCACCAAGTGATACAATATAAACCCTTGTTTTTAAACCACCAGCAATTAGCTGAGCTACAATTTTAAGTTGATCTGCAAGTCTATTTCCCTCTGGATATAAATCTGAAAGGTTAGTGGCATTTTCTGCAGCTTCTTTAATTTTAACTGAGTATGCATTTGTCTGTCTTGCTACTGTTCTCAAATAGTCTAATTCTTTACCTGCCCAAGAATCAGGAGCGTCCGGATAATTTCCAGTCAGAAGTTGATAGTAATTAGTTGGATTTGAAAGTGCAAATCCCATATTAACTGCAACACCTTGACAAACCTGAGAAACGAGTGATCCAATTTGAATTGCAAGTGGGTCCTCCATATCATCATTTGGGAAACCATTTGGGTAATTTGGCCATTCTTCAGATAAGTATCGACCTACCCAGCCACTTTCAAGAATTTCATCTGAATCAGATCCAGACATCCAAATATCCGTTGATCTAAAATGAGAGTAGTTCTGATTAGGATACCCTACAGATTGTATGATTCGCATTTTACCTTCATCATACATATTTTTCATTTTCGACATTGATGGATGTAACCCTGTTCCGTCTATACCATTTAATGGAAGTACTTTATTCTCAGGTAAGATTACATCGGGTCTTGCCTTGGTTAAATTCTGATATTGGTCAAGTGGGATAAGCGTATTTAACCCATCATTACCACCATTAAGTTGAACAAGAACTAAAACTTTATCGGTTTCAGTAAAATCTTCTGCACGAGTTCCAAGTAATTTGCCATAAGCAGTAATGGGTTGACCATTAATCGCAAATGGAAGTAATGAGGCTGGTGCTACTTTTTTAAGGAAGTCTCTTCTTTTCATTGATTATTTGGATTAAGAAAGCTGAAATTCGCTAAGGTTCATTAAGTATTTAAACAGAGCAGATAACCGTGATGAAACAATATTTGATTTTGTAGTATTATTCTGGTCATTCAAGTATGCATTCCATGCTTGAGTCCAGTAGTCATCATTTACTTGTCCAGATAAAAGTATAGATTTCATGAACTCGCGTTGATTTTGATCTACATCTAGCGTGTGCATAATTTCAAGAAGTTCATTAATCAGTAGGTTGGGATCACTAGCATTATCTAATTTTTTTGCAAAATGTAGAGGATCTATTTTTAACCGAAAAGAACCAATGCCGTAACCGTTTGCAGCAAGCGTATCTGAAATTTTATTTCTATTTGAAATGGTATCACTGTTAATCCATAATTCATGGAATTGAGGAATTTGATAATACGCTGGCCAGCCTGATACACTTGGAGGGTCTCCAAGATCCTGTTGCGTAAGTGATGCGGAAGAACGAAGTCTATTCCAAGCACCATATTGTGTGACATAATCATCGGATCCTGGTATAGGAATGTCAAAGGTTCTTGTTAGTCCGAGTAAGAAGTCAGCAGGACTTTTAATTATCGCTCCACGATTTGCAGTGTCAAAAAAGTGTTCACT
>JAKMFK010000198.1 GCA_022425465.1 Bacteroidia bacterium
TAGTAAGACAGTCATTAAAAGCTAGTGCGGTTGGATACATTGCTGCTGTAGTTGGTGTAATTAATACGTTCTTCATCTACACCTTGTGTTTTACAGAGAGTGAGCTTGGGCAGATTCGTTTTGTGCAAGATACTGCCATTCTTTTAGCTGGACTTTTTAGTCTCGGAGTCTATAATATTACTGTTAGGTTTTTCCCTGAGTTTAAATCGGAAAATAAACATAATGGATTTTTAGGGTTATTATTATTTTTTTTTCTAGGAGGGGTTCTCTTGTTTACCATTCTATATGGGTTGATTTATGAGAGTTTGCCTAATGAGTTTAACGAAAACATTAAGGTTATTTGGCTGACTTTTTCAAGTGTTATCCTAGCCAAAATCCTCTTTCAATATACCAGTAATTTTGGACGGATAGTTGTTCCCTCTTTGTTAAATAACTTGTTCGTTAAAATTGGCTTGTCATTCATAGCTCTGTATTTTTTAAATACTCAACTGCCTTTTGATAAACTCTTATATGGTGTGCCGATCATATACGGAGCTGCAGCGTTAGGGTTGATTATTTATGTGGGATATATTAAACAATTGAAAGTAAGTTTCAAATTTTCATTTCTGACTAAGGCACGAATAAAAGAGATATTAGTTTATGCAGGATTCGGTATTTTGGGTACAATAGGGTCTAGTTTAGCAACGCGTTTAGATATTTTTATGGTTACGGACATACTTGATTATGCACGAACAGGAGTGTATGCCATAGCATTTAACATAGCCAACTTACTCATGGTGCCAACGGCAGCTATATTTGCAATTTCTGGGCCTATCATCGCAGGGGCACTTAAAAAAAAGGACATAGATCATGTAGAAGAGATTTACAAAAAATCAGGACTCAACTTATTCATTTTGGGGTGTTTTATTATGATTCTAATCTGGTGCAATATGGATGAAATCTTTGAAATTATTCCTAACGGTGAGCGTTATAAGTCTGGGAAAATTGTAATCCTTCTTCTAGGGGCGAGCAAGTTATTTGATATGTTGACGAGTATCAACCAGTATATCATTGCCTATTCAAAGCATTTTCGCTATAACCTATATTTCCTATTGGTTTTGGCTGTTGTTAATGTTGTCGCTAATTTGACCTTAATTCCACAATTCGAATTAGCAGGGGCTGCTTTAGCTACACTATTGTCGGTTGTTCTATTCAATATTTTTAAAACCTATTTTGTATACGCTAAATTTAAGATTCATCCATTTCAGCGAAAAATAGGTTATACTATTCTAATAAGTATCTTTTTAATATGCCTCAATATGGTTCTTCCAAACTTGGATAATTCGTGGTTAAGCATAGTTTTTAAGTCGATTGTGTTAGGTGGAATCTTTGTCTCTGGTGTACTTATTTTTAGATTATCGGATGAGGCTAATATGTTTTGGGAGAATTTTAAAAATAAATTGGTGAATAAGTAATCTGAATTTGGTTATACAGCCTTCAAAAATCATTATACATTTGCGATAGATATAACACCATGTTAAACATTATCTTATTCGGACCTCCAGGAGCAGGGAAGGGAACTCAAAGTTCTAAATTAATTGAAAAATATGGCCTAGTACATCTATCAACAGGGGATGTCTTCCGTTATAATATAAAAAATCAAACCGAGCTTGGAATTCTAGCAAAAAGTTACATTGACAAGGGACAATTGGTGCCAGATGAAGTGACTAATCGAATGGTTAGGGATTTTATTGAAAGAAATCATAATGACCACGGGTTTATTTTTGATGGCTACCCACGAACCATAGCTCAAGGTGAAAATTTAGAGCAAGTTCTGCAGGATTTTAATACTGAAGTAACAAGTATGATTGCATTGGAAGTAGATGAAGATGAGTTGGTTAATCGATTGCTAGAGCGAGGTAAAACCAGTGGGAGACCAGATGACCAAGACGAATCAATTATCCGAAATCGCTTCAAGGTATACAATGAGGAGACATCACCATTAGCTGATTTCTACGCTCAAAAAGGAAAGTTTATAGCTGTGCAAGGAAAAGGTTCGATTGACGACATTTTTCATAATCTTTGCAATGCTATTGATCATGCTAGCTAGGCACTTTCAGAAATAACCACACAACTAATTTACCATGAGTAACCAAAATTTTATAGACTACGTTAAAATTTGTGGTAGGAGTGGGAATGGGGGTGCTGGAAGTCATAGTTTTTTTAGAGATAACCTGAATGCCAAAGGTGGTCCAGATGGTGGAGATGGAGGGAAAGGCGGATCAATAATACTTAAAGGAAATTCCCAACTATGGACTTTACTACATCTTAAGTACAAACGCCATATTTTTTGTGAGCATGGAGCCCCAGGAAAGAAAAAGAACCAGACAGGAAAGAGTGGTCAAAATCAAATTGTAGAAGTTCCATTGGGGACAGTGGCCAAGCATCCCGAAACCCAAGAAGTGTTAGGAGAAATTACCGAGGATGGTCAAGAGTTTATTTTGCTTCCTGGCGGTAAAGGAGGTTTGGGGAATACGCATTTTAAAAGTGCAACTAATCAGGCTCCCAAGTATGCTCAGCCTGGACAACCAGGCCGAGAAGAATGGTTCATTTTGGAGCTTAAAGTTCTCGCAGATATTGGGCTTGTAGGATTTCCAAACGCGGGCAAATCGACTTTACTATCTGTAGTTTCAGCAGCAAAACCAGAAATTGCGGACTATGCTTTTACAACCTTAACTCCAAACCTAGGCATTGTTAAGCATAGAGATTATAAATCATTTATTATGGCGGATATCCCCGGGATTATTGAGGGAGCAAGTGAGGGTAAAGGACTGGGACATCGATTTTTACGTCACATTGAGCGAAATGCTGCTTTACTAATCATGATTTCTGCAGATGACAATGACATCAATAAAACATATCAAGTGTTGTTAGATGAACTCGAAAAATTCAGCCCTGAACTAATGTTTAAAGAACGCCTTTTAGCAATAACAAAATCTGACATATTGGATAAAGAACTTGAGTCGGCAATTACAGAAGAGGTGGATGTAGATTGTGATTTCTTATTTATTTCATCTGTTACGGGCAAAGGCATTCAACAACTGAAAGACAAACTATGGGATATGATGAATCGTTGAGAATTAACGTTAATTTATAGTCAGGAAAATGAGGTTAAAAGATAAAGTACTATTTCTTTTTATTGGTGTAGGACTTTTATTTGTCAGCTTAAATCGACATTCTCATCATCCTATTTTTAATTATCATTCTCAACTCTTTGCTGATAAGGCAGGGTACCACATATATTTTCCTGCTTGGTTTTATTATGATATGGATGCTAGAAATCTTCCAGATTCAATTGTATTAAAAACAGGTCAAGGATTTTGGACGGAAGATTCAAAAATTTTAACAAAATACCCCATTGGAGTAG
>JAKMFK010000200.1 GCA_022425465.1 Bacteroidia bacterium
GCCAGATAAATGTGACTGCGGGAGATCGCTTGCAGCTCTGATAACGTTGATTCCGATATTTTGAAAGTTGAGTAAGTCGGAGCTCTCAGCACTTTGCACTTGCGTTGAGCCGTTCAAAAATTGGAATAAGTTTGCAAAGACATCACCAATTTCTGGCAAGGCCCCGTTGGTGTCTGCTGAAGGCGATCCAACAGTTTTACTATTCGCTGTATTAATAATCGAATTACTCATCGTGTTACTCTGACAAAATATCCTAGGTGGACCAGCAATAATTATGCCAATTAACGCTTTTTCATTGTTTGGAGTTCCTGCTCGTCAAAATCTTGTTGTTTTGCCTTTAATTCAACAAGCTTTTGTAATTTGAGTTCATTAATGAGATCGATTTTAGATTGTATCGCACTTACATTCTTAGACGCAGAGCTAATTTCATCAGATAAATAATCCTGTCTGTTGAGCAATATTTCCTTCTGCGCCATCAATTTCATAACTAAATATCGTTCTGCCTGAAATAAATAACTTGTACTCACTTCCGTAGTATATGATTTTTCATGGGCTAACTCATTCAATTCATCAGTAATTCGCCGACAATTCTCAAGTTCATTATCAAGTTTATTCAAAACTTCAGCAGCTCGCATACGAGATATGGCATGTCGCTTGGTCATTAAGTCTAGCACTTTTATTTTCTTCATTGCACGTGACCGACGAGTTCACTTATCGACTTCTGTGCCTCTATGAAACTAACTGCCTCATTATAATCTTGTTTCAGAAATTCCAATATCGAAGGCCAGGTAGTGATCGCCATATCAAGATCAGAATCTTGCCCTTGTGCATAACCACCCATCATTATTAGATCTTTGTTTTCTTGATACTTTGATATTAGTTTTCTCAACTTTTTCGCATTTTCCAGATCCTTTTTATCAACAATGTCTGACATCAATCGGCTTATTGATCTCGTCACGTCTATTGCGGGATAGACTCCTTGTTGAGCAAATTCTCTACTGAGAACAATATGTCCATCTAAAATTGCTCGAGCAGTATCTACTATTGGATCAGTATTCATATCATCGCCATCAGCCAAAACTGTGTAAATTGATGTTATTGTCCCAGTTGCAGAGATATTTGTGCCGGTACGCTCTATTAAATTGGGCAATAAAGATATCACAGATGGTGGATATCCCCTTGATGTCGGTTGTTCACCTAAACCTAAGCCTAATTCACGCTGTGCATGGGCCACTCGCGTTAAAGAATCCATAATAAGCAGCACATTTTTCCCTTGATCTCGAAAATATTCAGCTATTGCTGTTGCTCTTTTTGCACCCTGTATTCTGAGCAGCGGCGATCTGTCTGCGGGGACCGCAACTATAACTACTTTTTCACTAGAATGAGAATTTAATATATCTTTTGTGAACGAAGCAACTTCGCGGCCACGTTCTCCAATTAAAGCAATCACGATGACATCGGCAGTTGTACTTTTTGTTATCATCGACAACAGAACTGATTTACCCACTCCAGAACCAGCCATGATGCCAACACGCTGCCCTAAACCAATTGTAAGAAGTGAGTTTATATTTCTAATACCAACGTCAAGAATCTCGGTAATTGGATTACGATTGAATGGATTTATTGGAACACCATCTAGTGGGTATGTTGTCTCGAAGTTTGGTGACGGGAATTCGTCTAAAGGGTTACCTAAACCATCTAGAACTCTTCCTAATAACCTTGGTCCTACCTCTACTTTCTGGCGGTCTTGTAACAAAGTTACAGTATTGCCAATTTGGACGGGAAATTTTGTTTCATGCGGGATGATATCCAATGATTTTTTATGGATTTTGACAACTTCACCAGTTGATATTTCTCCATGCACTGATTTTATCGAGCACAGCGAACCCACAACACATGGCAACCCACTTGTGGTAATTATTGACCCATCAAAACCAATGACAGAGGCGCAATAGACTTCATGCGATGATTTTGACGAACTTATTGTTTCGATCGCATCTGTGATCAGGTTCATTTGATCATTATTTTCATCGCTCCGAGCTATCATAGTTTTTACCGACAAGATCAGGAATGAAGTTTAGCGTATAAAGTATCGCCATCCGTGATTTTAAATTCACCACGCTTTAAGTCCTTATTAACTTTTATTTTAAATGCGTAGTCCTCCAGATCAGTCACATCAGAATTAATTGCTAATGCATCAAACTCATTCAGTTCAACAACCACAGTTTCCAAATAACTAGAAATATGTTCAACGGACGCCATTATTTTATCTAAGAGAGTTTGTGGTATTAAATCAATTTTTTCA
>JAKMFK010000213.1 GCA_022425465.1 Bacteroidia bacterium
GCCTCTGCAGCTACGCTCTTCGGAACGGAAGCAAGTAACGGGGTAATTCAAATTTTCACTAAAAAAGGACAGACAGGTGCACCTCGATTTGGTTTTAAAGCGACTCAAGGATTTATTAATTATCCTATAGGTGCTGTCCCAAATAATACAGGATGGACAGGGGATGCAGATAGAGCAGCTGAATTATCACAATTCTATGGCAACACTGTAAGACCTTATGAGCTCATCAGTTTCAATGCAATGGAAGATTTGTATGAAACAGGGATTCAAAATACTGTAAATGCCAATGTATCAGGGGGTAATGAATTTATTACCTACTTCACCTCTGCACGGTATTCTTATACAGATGGACCTTTTGGGGGACAAGAAAGAGAAGGATATCTTGAAGGTCAAAAGACCAATGCTTCGGATATAGACCGCTTAGCGCAATTCAATATGAACTTGAATATAACTCCATCAGATAAGGTGAGTATAAGATTTACTCAAGGTTATACCTCTCGTTATAGTTCAACTTCAGAGAACAACAACAATATTTATGGTGTAGGATCTCTTGCTCAGTTTAGTAAACCTGAATTAGTTTCTGAAAACAATACCACAGGTACCATTGCTTTCGCAACAGTTGATGAAACATTACAAGTTTCAATTGAATCGGAAGTCCAAAATTATAATGGAAGTGTAGGTTTAAATTACTACCCTACAGATTGGATTAAAATAGATGGAACTTTTGGTCTAAACTATTCAAGTCAGCAGAGTAATAATTTCTGGCCGTTTGCATGGAATATTGACGGATTTTCTGGTAGTCGTCCTTTAGGTCAGTTAAGTAAAGACACAAGAAACTTTTTAGCTCAAACAGGAGAAGTAAAAGTTTCCTTTAATAATACTATTGGAAGCAGTATTACTTCTAATTTAATTCTTGGGGGGCAGTATGTTGCTCAGGAAGAAGTAATAGTTGGAGCTCAAGGAACTGAATTTCCAGGACCTGGTTTTGAGGTAACTTCAGCCGCGGGTGTACAAAGTGTTTTTGAATTTTTTACTGAAAATATAACCGCTGGGGTATTCGCTCAAGAACAAATCGGAATTAATGATGTAATGTTTGTGACACTTGGAGCACGTTTAGATGCGAACTCTGCCTTTGGTAGTGATTTCCAAGCAGCATTCTATCCAAAAGTTTCAGCTTCTTATATCCCTTCAGACGCTGAAAATTGGAATAATATAGGACCTATTAGTTCTTTACAGCTGAGAGGTTCCTACGGATGGTCTGGTTTACAGCCTGCCGCATTTAGTGCCTTGACTACTTATCTAGCGATTTCTTCTGCTACCGGTTCGGGTATTGGACCTAATAACTTAGGGAACCCAGAACTTTCACCTGAAATTGCGAAAGAATGGGAAGTTGGGTTTACTGCAGGATTAATTCAAGATAAAGTAAACTTAGAATTTACTTACTTCGACCGTGTAACAGAGGATGCACTTTATGCGCGCCAATTCCCTCTATCAGGAGGATTTAGAAATACACAGTTGACAAATATTGGTCAATTATCCGCTTATGGTATGGAAATTAATCTTAGTGGTACTGTAATCAGAACGAAAGATTTATCTCTTAACTTATTTGTAAACGGTGCCTTTTATAGAGACAATGTAGATAGCCTTGGAGGTGCCCCGCCTTTAAAAGTAGGAGGCTCTTACCCAAGATATCGAAACTTCTTAAGAGAAGGTTATGCACCAGGAGCAAACTTTGGAGCACAATTATTAGAAGTTGGTGCGAATCAGCTTCCTGTTGATATTGCAAATTCCGATGGTCTTCCAGATACAAGAGATCAGCTTGTTCAGTATTTCAATGGTAAGACTACAGATAATATAGGAAATGTGCCTACTTCAATAGGAACAGGTAGCGTATTACTGAAAGATGAAGACGGTGATGGGGATTACCTTGATCATTATTTAGGAAAGTCTACACCAGATTGGACAGGTTCATTTGGAGGTTCACTTTCCTATAAAAACTTCACTTTAAGTACCACCTTTGAATATAAGGCTGGAAACTTTGTAATCAATAACTTGACAGATGCCTTCCGCCAAGCAAATGGTGCAATTGGTAGAAACCTACCCACCTCAGCTAGAGTGGTTAGAGATTATATTTCCGGGGGTGTAGATAGTGGCTTTAATCCATTAAACGATGCCAATGTAAGAGTTGATGCATTAGACGAGTGGTTAAATAATACACTAGCACTAGCGCCCTTTTCAGGTTTAAATACTTTTCAGAAAGCGGATTATATCAGTTTAAATGAATTAAGTTTGAATTACCAAATTACTGGTAGTCTACTTGACACATTCAATATAGAAACGGCTTCTCTCGGTGTTTCTGGAAGAAATATTGCTCTTTTTACTGGCTATACAGGGGTTGACCCAAGAATCAACTTTGTAGGTCGTGGAAGTGGTAGTGCACTAGATCAAAACTTTGGTCAGGGTATTGCTGCATTTGGATGGCCAGTTCCAAGACAAGCTATAATTACACTTAAAGTAGGATTTTAAATAATGGAAAAAATGAAAAAATTTAATACGATGAAAAAAACATATATTTTTATTGCTTCCATACTTGTATTCCTAGGGTGTAGCTTGGATGCGAATAACCCGAATAACTTATTGGAAGAACAATTAGATGTTACGGCGTTTTCACCCATGGTGAATGGGCTTGAAGCAATTACAGTGAGAGCTTATGGAAATATCCTAGCTCCTTATTCTGTTGCGAGTGACGAAATGATCTGGATCGGTTCACGTGACGCGTGGCAACAGCTGAATTTTGGGAATGTTGACAATATCAATAACGAGTTTGTCGATGCAGCCTTTTTCTATGTTGCTGAAGCGCGTTTTTGGGCGGATGATGTAATTGCTAGAGGTGAGGAGTTTAGTACTACCAATGCCTTTAGTGACAAAAACAGAACAGATCTAGCGCGTGCTTACTGGTATGGTGCTTTTGTTTACCTTATTATTGCTGACATGTTTGATGACTTTGTTGTTGGTTCTAGAAAAACAGAATCTGCGCCTCCAGTTGGGGCCTCAAATATGGGATCTTTATATGATGTAGCCATCGGCTATCTCAATAAAGCGATTGCTCTAAATGCGGGACTTACTGCAGAGTTAAAAGCAACCAAAGCGAGAGCAGAATTCTCAAAAGGAATTTGGGCTAAAGTGAATCCAGTAAATTCGGCTGCACCTCTAGTGAGCTCTGCATCAGCAGCAAGTCTTGCAGCTGAAGCAATTGCTGCTCTGGGTGATGATTTTTCAGTAAACATGATCACCTCAGGTTCTGCACCAGAAACAGTAGGTGGATTGGATATTGCAGGTGAAGTAAATGACCGTCTGGAAATGAGACTTTCAGACACTTATGTTATTTCTTCAGATGCGAAGCGTCCAGACGCTGTTGGAGACGGTGATCCTGCCACTACAGTATCACTTTTAGACCCAATTGATAATATTGCTGATCCTGCACTTTATCATAATGTGGCTAATTTCACTGCTCCTGGATTATATCCAGAGTATCCTGTAGTATCAGGTAGAGAAATGCACCTTATAATTGCTGAAAATGCTTTAGCAAATGGTGACAATACTACATTTGAAGCGCATATCAATAAGATCAGAGCATTGGATGGGCTCACGCCTTATTCAGGTCAAATAAATGCACAAGATTTACTTGAGCATTCTAGAAGAGTAAACTTATTCCTTCAAGGAAGAAGAATCTCTGATCATTATAGATTTGCGAGTCCTTCAGAATATTGGATTGGTAGTTCACCTGCGATAAACTCGCCAGGTTCGTTCTTCCCAATTACAATTTCAGAGATTCAAGCAAACGACAATATCAATTAATATTTTGATTGTAAATTCAAAAAACCCTCACTTTAAGTGAGGGTTTTTTTTTGGAGCTTGATCAATTAATTTAGTTCTGTGCTTATTTTTTCCATTTTATCGATCAAAGAATAAATGGCGTTTGAATATACCTCATCCCATTGGGTGAGTCTGTCTGTTTTTGATAAGGTAATTTCATATTCTAGTCCAGCAAGAATCCAAGCAGCATAGCCACTAAAGTGATCTGAAGAGGCGTAAAGTGACTTATACCATGCTCCAAAATACATTCCTTTTTCAGAGATAAAACTTTTTTCTAAGCCAATAAGTTGTCTATCTGGCTTAAAAATTCCTGTTCAATTTTTAGCTGGTTTTCCCAGTTTGAAGGAGAGTATCCATTGTATTGTGCTTGAGAAAATGGAAGTAAACAGAAGGTAGTAATGAGGTTGAATAAAACTTTAAAATTAATAGTGATATGGATTAATAAATATGAAATATAAATCAAGTTAAACTTTTGTATCAAAAAAGCACTTAGACAATCCAAACAAAAAATGATTTTTTATCTTAGATCATAGACTTAATCTAAAAAAAGCGATTCATTATAGTTTGAAGACTTCAGCCCATCAAATAGCAACTCAACAACTTCACAATTTGAACTTGTTTCTTTCTAAGCACTATGGAATAGAAGGCGAAATCACTCCTTTGGCGGGTGAGCTTGATTTGAATTTTAAATTGCTAACAGACGAAGGGACTATTTATCTTCTAAAATTATATGCTCCAGATCGCGAGGGGGCTTTTATCGATTTCCAAGCCGCACTACTAGAGTATATCAATTCTCAAGCGGTAGATTTTAGCCCTCCTAAA
>JAKMFK010000217.1 GCA_022425465.1 Bacteroidia bacterium
GTATTTATCTACATGACACTCCAAATAAAAGAGCTTTCAAAAGAACCCAACGTGCGGTAAGTCATGGATGTGTTAGGCTTGAGAAACCGCTTCTTTTTGGAGAATTTTTAATGCAAAACAGCAAAAAGTATGATGCGGATGATTTTAGAATTATGATGGGATATGCTCCATTAGATAAAGTAAGACTTCGAAATTACGACCCAACAGATACCACTGCACTCATCCAACCACTTGAAGAGACCACTAGACTAATGCTTCAAAAGCCAATGCCATTATATTTTGATTATCGAACAGTCTATTTCGACCGAGAATGGAACGCACACCAATGTTACGATATCTATGACGAGAATAAGCATATTCTCGAGGCAATGAAAAAATTGGGGAATTAATTTAAAAAATCACCAATAATCATCCCAAAAGATACTGATCTTAAATTAGGGTCATCAGCTGATTTAAAAATACCATCAGGGAAATACTTCCCATAAAAAATTAGATTTTTATACCCCAACTGTGCTTCATAGCCAATGTTAAGTTGATTAACACCAAGCACTTGCTTACCTCTCCGCTTGTATTTTAAGCCATCTTCACGCCATTTTTGCTTTACAGTGGATTGCATTGCATACATCAAATTAACTCCTGATAGAATATGAAAATCCTTCTTTTTGCCTTTATTTAATGCAAAATTAAAATTGAGCAAAAAGGGTACAGTAACATAAGAGTTAGTTACCCAATTTTTGTCAAAATCTCTCGTAGCAGACTCATCTGTTATAATCAGTCCATTATGGTCACTGGACAACGATATATCGTTTTTTAATTTGTAATAGTAATTATCAAAACCAATTCCATACATTAAACGAACACGATCCTTATTCAATTTGAGAGACTGTTCAATGATATTAAGTTGAATATTCAATGAATGAGCAGGACTAATTTCTAAAAGAGGAAATTCGTTATCAGCACCCAGACCTCCTGACTCATTCAACCAATTGGTCCAACCCGCTTTTAACCTGAACCATGAAGTGGTCAGGTCTTTAGATCCATCCCTCTCAATTAAAAGTAATTCTTCGGAAACCCCAGTTTCAGTTGAATCCAAATTCCTTGTAATGATGCGTGTTTTACCAATTTGGATGGTATCTGACTCCTCCACTTGGGCCAAAGATGGAATAGTGGCTAGTAATGCTTGGGAAATGATAAAGGTGATGATTAAATTTTTCATACTACTAACAAATTTAACTTTAATTGACATACTATATTCTTTAATTAAATAGAAAATATGTAATTACATATTTTCTCATGCTATAGACATAAGATTACCTTTGCTCAATGAATGAATGGTTTAAGACTTGGTTTGATAGTGAATATTATCACTTGCTTTATAAAGATCGAGATCAGACCGAAGCAGAGAACTTTGTTAAAAAAATATACCAATACCTCAGCCCCTCACCCAAGCAGACCATGCTTGATTTAGCATGTGGTAAAGGTCGACACAGTATCCATCTTAACAAAATGGGTGCCCTAGTAGAAGGATGCGACTATTCAGAAAACAGCATCCGACATGCAAAGCAATTTGAAAATAATCGCCTACATTTCTACACCCACGACATGCGAAATGAATTACCAAAATTATATGATTATATATTCAACCTGTTCACTAGTTTTGGGTATTTTGAAACACTAGACGAACATCAAACAACACTTCGACACATCTACAACGGATTAAATGAAAAAGGACTTTTCATTTTTGATTTTATGAATACCGAATACGTGCTCAATCATTTAGTTGTTGAAGAAACCATCCAAAGAGAATCGGTTTATTTTCACATCAAACGTGAACTTATTGATGGTGTTATTACAAAAAATGTTTCGTTTGAGGCGAATGGAAACCACCATGAATACCGTGAAGAAGTAAGAGCTCTTCACCCCAATATATTAATCAATATGATGAAAAACTGTGGTTTTTCTGTTCAAGAAAAATTTGGGAATTATCAACTTGCTCCCTTTGATTTGCATACATCTAACCGATTTATTTTAGTACTTAGCAAGTGATAGAATCTCTTATCGATATTGACCAACGATTGTTTATTACTATTCACCATGATTTTGCAAATTCATTTTTTGATGGTCTAATGCCCATCATTCGAAATGCAAAAACATGGATTCCGTTGTATCTGATATTTCTATTTCTAATTTTTAAAAAATATAAAACCCAAGGATTCTTTATTCTTATTGCAACCATCCTCGTAATTGCATTAACTGATCAATTTTCAGCTGGGTTTATGAAGCCCTACTTTGAACGTCTTCGCCCTTGCCACGAACCGTCCATAGCTCAATATATTCGAGATCTAATTGATTGTGGTGGTCAATATGGATTTATTTCCTCTCATGCCACCAATCACTTTGGATTGGCTGTTATTTTAAGTTGGTTCTTTAAAAAATCCTACCATTTTCGATACGCTACTTGGACATTCTTCACATGGGCAGCACTGATATCTTTTGCTCAAATATATGTAGGTAAACATTACCCTGGTGATGTTCTAGTTGGAGCACTTTCAGGGTTGTTCATCGGGTGGATTTTTTTAAAAGGGCTACAAGAAATGATAAAAAAAAACTAAATTATGTTTCAAGAAAAAGCTCTATCTATTCTAAAATCAGGTAAAAATGTGTTCCTAACTGGTAGTGCAGGAACAGGAAAAACCTATACCCTAAATACATATATCCAATGGCTAAAAGAACATAAGGTCCCTGTTGCAATTACAGCAAGTACAGGTATTGCCGCAACGCATATGAACGGAACCACTATCCATTCGTGGAGTGGAATTGGCATTAAGAATACGTTATCGCATAGTGATTTAAAATCCATGCAAGGTAAACAGTACCTCACTAAAAATATTTCAAAAACTCATGTCCTAATCATTGATGAAATATCTATGCTTCATCGCAACCAATTGGATATGATCAACCAAGCGTTGAAATATTTAAGAAATTCTGCCCAACCCTTTGGTGGCATGCAGGTCGTATTTGCTGGTGATTTTTTTCAGCTTCCCCCTGTAAGTAAAGAAGCAACACCAAGTCGCGAAAAATTTGCCTTTATGAGTAAAGCTTGGGTAGAAGCAGCACCAATAGTATGCTACCTAACTGAACAATATCGACAAACCAAGAATGAATTGAACACCATTCTCAACCAAATCAGAGGTAACGAAATTGACGAATCTGGTGTGCAATTATTACAAGAAACACGATTTAACGAACACACCATCGAACCCACTAAACTATACTCTCACAATGCTGATGTAGATGCCATGAACGAAAAGGAATTGGCTGAATTGGAAGAGGAAAAATGGGAATTTTTTGCTACTAAAAAAGGAAACCAAAAAATGATGGAATCCTTTGTCAAATCTCTGATAGTTCAAGACAAATTAATTCTAAAAAAAGGAGCTAAAGTTATGTTTCTTAAAAACAACCATGAACGAGCCATCATGAATGGAACATTGGGTGTAGTTGTAGACTTTAAAAAAGACCTGGATGATAATGGGCCCTACCCCTTGATTCAACTCATGGACAAACGTAAAATTTTAGCGAAACCTGATATTTGGTCTATAAATAACGAAAAAGGAACACCATTGGTGAGTTTTGAGCAAATACCTCTCCGACTTGCATGGGCCATTACGGTGCACAAAAGTCAGGGAATGACACTCGAAGCTGCTGAAATAGATCTCAGCAAGGCTTTTGAGCCAGGTCAGGGATACGTTGCTCTATCAAGATTGAAGGACCTAGACGGACTCAAATTATTGGGAATCAACCGAATGGCTATCGAAGTAGATGCATTGGCTCTCAAAGCAGATCAACGTTTTCAAGAATTGAGTCAAGAGATCGATAATCTACCGGAAGCTGATTTTGAAAAAGACTGGAAGAGTCACATTATCGCAAGCGGAGGAACTACCGACCCAAAAGAAATTAAAAAACACAAGGCCAAAACCCAAGCCAAAGAAAAGAAAATCACGACCTATGAGCAGACCATAGCATTGATTAAAGAAGGCAAATCCTTGCATGAGATCAGTGATCATCGTAGAATGGCACTCACCACGATTCAAGGGCACATTCTAAAAATATCAGATACCTTTCCTGAGATTAATATTGACGCATACAAACCCGATAAAGTTTTAATGGATCGCATTCAAAAAATCTATACTGAAGCTGACAATGGAGATGAAAAAAATTATAGTCCTGATGGACGTATCAAATCCAGCATTATCTTCAAAGAACTCGGTGGAAAAATTGATTATGGTACCATCAAATTGGCTTATGCCTATTTAGATATTTGAAATTAGACTCCATTTTTATTCAAAAAAACGATAACAGAATTCACAACTATTAACTAAACTTGCGGCAATGCAATTTTGGTGGCTGTTTTTATTATTCTTTTTCCCATTCATTGGGGGATTTGCTGGACTAACCATTCAGTCTGAAAAAACACGTCAACTCAAGTTATTCCTTGCATTCAGTGGTGCATTTTTAATTTCAATAACCATACTCAACCTCATTCCAGAGGTATATGAGCAAATTGGTAACCAAGCAGGCTATTATATTTTGGGTGGATTCTTTTTACAAATCGTTGTCGATTTTTTCAGTAAAGGAATTGAACATGGTCACCTCCACTTTCATGAGTTTAAAAAAGGATTCCCTGTATCTGTATTTTTAGCCTTAAGTCTTCATGCTTTTATTGAAGGACTCGGCCTAGGAGGTGATGCCTTTTCGGAAGCCACACAAAACAATCTTGTTTTTGCCATTGGACTACATGAACTGCCTGCAGCTTTTGCCTTAGCTGTTGTGCTCAAGAGTGTTTTCTCTAAAGAAAAAACCAACTATCTATGGATAACGCTTTATGCACTTATGGTTCCACTAGG
>JAKMFK010000219.1 GCA_022425465.1 Bacteroidia bacterium
CCTTAACTATTCGTTTTTTAAGGGCAAACAAACTTCGTAGTTTTCTTTCTGTATTAGGTATTACTATTGGCATATCGTGTATTGTAGCAATTTTTACCGCTACCTATTCCCTCGAAAAAAACATCCGTAACAATGTAGATAAATTAGGTGATAAAATTATTTATGTCAAAAAATGGCCTTGGGCATACGGCAATGGATATAAATGGTGGGAATACATGAATAGGCCCAAACCAAGCATTAAGGAGTATCAGCGATTAACAAAAGACTCCAATAAAAAGATTATCAAAAACACGGCCTATTATTTTGAATTTGGTAAAAATAAAATCAAGTCCATTCATG
The DNA here is from genome assembly GCA_022425465.1 of Bacteroidia bacterium. Classification (GTDB taxonomy): domain Bacteria; phylum Bacteroidota; class Bacteroidia; order NS11-12g; family UBA9320; genus UBA9320. Next base: position 340 of record JAKMFK010000219.1, read on the forward strand.
AGGAATTATCGGATATAAAAATCATTGGAGTTTCGGGTGATTTCTTTGATATTAATAAATGGGAAATTTTTAGTGGAAGGGTTTTCAATGACTTTGATTTAAACACAGGGAAAAATAGTGCAATCGTTGGATATAATGTTGCTTTAAATTTGTTTGAGGGAAGAAATCCAGTTGGCAAAAATGCAATTATCAATGGAAGCAAGGCCACAATAGTGGGCGTATTCGAATACCAAGGCTCTAGCATTGGAGGTCTTCAATACGATGATCTTGTCGTCTTACCTACGAAATTTGCTCAGCGATTTGCCAAACCTACTGGATTAAGTTCATCTCCATCAATTGTGATTAATGGTCATGAGAATGTTGATATCAAATCACTATCATATGAAGTTACGCGGATTATGCGTTCAATTCGAAAACTCAAACCCAAAGAAAAAGACAATTTTGCATTAAATAAGTTGACCATGGTATCCGATAGTTTAAGTCAAACCTTTGGAATGATTGACATCGCAGCAGGTATCATCGGTTTCTTCTCTTTGTTGGTTGGAGGATTCGGGATTGCGAACATCATGTTTGTATCCGTAAAAGAACGCACCTCAATAATTGGGTTACAAAAAGCTTTAGGTGCCAAACGTTTTTTTATACTTTCACAATTTTTATTTGAATCCGTTTTTCTCTGTGTAATTGGGGCTCTAATTGGAATTCTTTTTGTTATAGTACTAGGGCTATTAGCATCCCAATTTTCATCTTTTCAAATCTTTTTCAGTGCCTCTATCTTCACATTTGGGGTTTCGATTGCAATAGGAATAGGAATTATAGCAGGAATTTCTCCTGCAGTTTTAGCCTCGAAGATGGATCCAGTTATCGCATTACGGAAATAAAAAAAGAGCCCCCAAAGGCTCTTTAAAATTGGATGTTATTTCTTTAAAATTAGTCTAACAAGGCGTTCGTTTTAGCTACACCAGCTGCACTTTCTTTAAGCTTATTTTTTTCTGATTCACTAAGAGAAACTTCAACAATTCTCTCAATACCATTCTTACCAATAATACATGGAACACCAATCGACAATCCTTCTATTCCGTACTCACCATCCAATAGAGCAGAACACGGGATCATTTTGTGAGAATCCAATGCGATTGCTTTCACAATTTCAGAAACAGCTGCACCTGGAGCATACCATGCACTTGTACCTAACAATCCTGTCAATGTCGCACCTCCTACTTTGGTGTCAGCAACAATTTGATCCATTCTTTCGGCTGACAAAAACTCAGAAACATTCACACTGTTTCTAGTAGCTTTCTCAATCAGAGGAACCATACCCTTATCGCTATGACCACCTATGACCATTCCATCTACATCAGATGACGGACAAGACAAGGCTTCTGCAATTCGATATTTAAATCGTGCACTATCTAAAGCTCCTCCCATTCCAATTATTTTATTTTTAGGAAGATCTGTATTTTTATGAACGAGGTAGGTCATAGTATCCATTGGGTTACTAACCACTATAATAATTGCATTAGGAGAGTGTTCTAACAAACTACTGCTAACAGACTTCACTATTCCAGCATTTATTCCGATTAATTCCTCACGAGTCATTCCTGGTTTACGAGGAATGCCACTAGTTATTACCGCAACATCACTGTTCGCAGTTTTAGTATAGTCGTTGGTAGCTCCAACAATTTTTGTATCGAATCCGTTGAGTGATGCACATTGCATCAAATCCATAGCTTTGCCCTCTGCAAAACCTTCTTTAATATCAATCAGACATACCTCTGATGCAAAATTTTTAATCGCAATGTACTCTGCACAACTAGCACCTACAGCACCTGCTCCTACAACTGTTACTTTCATTGGTGCAAAAGTAACTTTTGATAAGACATAATCCTCATGTCTTTC
>JAKMFK010000275.1 GCA_022425465.1 Bacteroidia bacterium
TATCTTGCAATCTCTGCTAAAGGGGTGTCTCCATCTAAGAAAGGTCTCATTTCAGATGAAATGAATAGTATTTTTTTTCTTTCCTGCGTGTTATCCATAAAACGTTTTATTTTTTTACAATTGCAAAGATACAGACGTCTGTAGTTAAATTTCTAACGCAGAACTATTGTATATGTAGTATTTTTTTTGTATATAAATGCATATAATTAGACGCTTTTATGACCTAAAAAGGTTAATAAACAAAAAGGCTAAGCTAAGCCCTGATTTGTTGGTTGGTTTTGTTCCAACAATGGGGGCTTTACATGACGGACACATTTCTTTGTTAAAAGAGAGCACCAAAGAATGTGATTTAAGTATCTGCAGCATATTTGTGAACCCCACACAATTTGGTGAATCTAGAGACCTTAAAAGATACCCCAAGCCTATTGAAAAAGACATCGAACTATTAATTCAAAACAAGTGTGATATTTTGTTTTTACCGTCTGTTGAAGAAGTTTATCCAAAAACATACACCCAACAAGAATTTGACCTAAATGGGCTTGAAACGGTCTTTGAGGGCAAAAGTCGGGTCGGTCACTTTCAAGGGGTATGTAATGTGATTTATCGTTTTTTTGATCAAATAAAACCTAATAAAGCGTACTTTGGTCAAAAAGACTTTCAACAAACAGTTGTTGTCAAAAAGCTAGTTGAGATTACAGGGCTCAAAACCGCAATTTGTGTTGTACCCATCAAGCGTGAGCCTAATGGACTTGCTATGAGCTCACGAAATGCAAGGCTAACTGCAAACGGAAAAAAAGATGCTTCATTTATTTGCCACGCTTTAATGTTGATTAAAAATAACCTTAAGAGCTTTGGGGTCGATAAAAGTGTTGAGATGGCCAAACAGCATATATCAAAATTCCAAAATGCGAAACTTGACTATTTAATCGTTGCAGAAACAAAGACTTTAAAAGAAACAAAGCAACATAAAGACCAAAAAATTATAGCCTTGGTAGCTTTAGATTATGAAGGGGTTAGGCTCCTTGACAACATGATCCTAAATTAAATTGGTTTGCCAAATATTTATATTGTACTTATCTTTGCACTTAATTGTCGCGGGATGGAGCAGTGGTAGCTCGTCGGGCTCATAACCCGAAGGTCACAGGTTCGAGTCCTGTTCCCGCAACCAAACAACAAAAGAGTCTCGCTTAACGGCGGGACTTTTTTTTATTGTAAATTAAAAAGGGAGGGCTTTAGCCCTCCCTTTTAATATATTGGTTTGTTACGTTTTTATCTGACAATAACAAAACGAGCTGTTCCTGCTTTATCTGCTGAACGCATTCTGATAATGTAATTTCCAGATTCTAAGTCTACAACAGATAAATTGTTGTTGTTAAATAGTCCCTCTGAAACCTTTTTTCCTGCAATAGAATAAACTTCGTATGATGTCCACTTGTCAGTTCCAATTACCGTTAAATTCTCGGTGGTTGGGTTTGGATACACTTTACAAGAAACTATCAACTCTGAAACAGAAGATCGATCAACCCAAGCTGCTACATCGCTAAGTTTTCTTGGAAAAATTTGATACCCGCTGTTGTAAGGAGCGTCTCTATCGTACTGCCCACCAATACCGGTAATCACCATCGTATCTGCAACAATTGCTTCACCCGGCATATCTACAATATCCTTATCGATTCTTACTTGGAATGTGTCCATGTTAGCGTTTGTCAACTCAACGTTACCGTTGTTTGGCCAAACTGTGGTGGTGTCGTTTGTTATCCAAACTTTTGCCAACTGAATAAATTCTGATTCTGTATCTTCAGATGGAGCATCTACAACCGTTGGGGATGCTAACGCATTACCTTGGCTGTTTAACTTAATACTATCTGCTTTTAGTTCTAGCAATCCGTTGTAAAAGTCAATCTGACCACGAACTGTAATTTCATCTCCTTCAGTAACAACATAATCACTTACATCATCAAAATTAAAGATGTTTATTCCGCTAGTTGCGTCAATTATGGTAAAAGACAGTCCCGCATTACCATCATAATCTATGCCATAAACAACACCTGTAATTTCATATTTAGTTCCTTTGTTGTTTGGGGTTAAGTCGGCATCTAAGTCAACCACATCAACAATGTCAGCAACAATATAATCATCATTAACAATAACAACTTCAGAAGTTGAGTCTGTTGCAAAAATTGCGTTTGCACTCAAGTTTT
>JAKMFK010000277.1 GCA_022425465.1 Bacteroidia bacterium
TAATGGAAACCGCTGCAAAGTTGAATTCACCAGTTATTATCCAATTTAGTAATGGAGGAGCACAATTTTTTGCAGGGAAAGGATTAAGCAACGAAAATCAACAAGCTGCAATTAAAGGGGGTGTAGCTGGAGCAAAACACGTTCATGAGCTTGCAGAAGCTTATGGAGCTACTGTTATCCTTCACACTGATCATGCTGCAAAAAAATTATTACCTTGGATTGACGGATTGCTCGATGCAAGTGAAAAACATTTTGCAGAAACAGGTAAACCGCTATATAGCTCTCATATGATTGACTTATCTGAGGAGTCGATTGAAGAGAACATAGAAATTTGTAAGACCTATCTTGAGCGAATGAGTAAGATGGGGATGACTTTGGAAATTGAGTTGGGAATTACGGGTGGTGAGGAAGACGGTGTAGATAATACAGATGTAGATAGCAGCAAGCTATATACACAACCTAGTGAAGTTGCATATGCTTACGAAGAGCTAATGAAAGTAAGTCCAAGATTTACGGTTGCTGCTGCTTTTGGGAACGTTCACGGAGTATATAAGCCTGGTAATGTGAAGTTAACTCCAATTATTCTCAAGAATTCTCAAGATTTTATCCAAGAAAATTACAACACTGGTCACAATCCAATTGATTTCGTATTCCATGGTGGATCAGGTTCTACTTTAGAGGAAATTCGTGAGGGGATTTCGTACGGAGTTATTAAGATGAATATTGATACAGACTTACAATATGCATTTACAGAAGGAGTAAGGGATTATGTTCTCGATAAAAAAGATTATTTGGCATCTCAAATTGGAAATCCAGATGGTGCTGATCAACCCAATAAAAAATACTACGATCCTCGTAAATGGGTAAGAGAAGGAGAGCTGACATTTATTAGTAGATTAGAGAAAGCTTTTGCTGATTTGAATAATGTTAATTCATTGTAGTCAGCTAGTATAAAGAATGTAAGAAATCCTCCACATTATGTGGGGGATTTTTTATTGGTTAGCTGGATAAAGCTCCAATTAAATCGTATTTAGTGAGGATGTGAATAGTTCCACTTAATTCACGAACAAGTACTGCTGGATTTTCCTTATTGATTAGTCGAGATACCATTTCTATATTCTCAGATGCATCAATTATGGGGAATGATTTCTGCATAACTTCACTGATTTTATTAGAAGATAGCTTAGGGTTTTTAAGTAATTGTGAAAGGAGTTGATTATCATTCACAGATCCCACAAATTCACCCTGATTATTCTTAACAGGTAGTTGAGATATTCCATGTTTTTCCATGAGTTGAAATGCTACATTCACCTCGTCTATGTCCATTACAGTCAACATAGGAAGATGTTTGTGAGTAGATATCATGTCTTCAGCAGTTTTAGGTTTGGAATCCAAAAACCCACGTTCCTTCATCCATTCATCATTAAATGCTTTACCCATATATCGGGTTGCATGATCGTGAAATAGCACAACAACAACATCAGTCGGTTTGAGCATATGAGCACATTGTAGAATTCCTTTAACGGCACTTCCTGCACTATTGCCAGCAAGTATCCCTTCTTCTCTAGCAATCTTTCGTTGCCAAAGCAAGCCATCTTTATCGGTCACTTTCTCAAAGTGATCAATGATGTCAAAATTGACACATTTAGGCAAAATGTCTTCTCCAATTCCCTCGGTTATATAGGGATAGATTTCTTTTTCGTCAAAGACACCGGTTTCATGATATTTTTTAAAAACAGAACCATAGGTATCAATGCCCCAACATTGAATGTTAGGATTTTTTTCTTTTAGATATTTACCTACGCCGCTTATTGTACCACCAGTACCTACACCAACAACAAAGTGAGTGATTTTACCTTGTGTTTGTTCCCATATTTCAGGACCAGTAGTTTCATAATGGGCTTGAACATTGCTGGGGTTGTCGTATTGATTTACATACCAAGCATTGGGTATTTCATCACCCAGTCTTTTGGATACGGAATAATAGGATCTGGAGTCGTCTGGGTCAACATCAGTTGGGCATACAATCACGTCTGCACCAACTGATTTAAGAGCATCCACTTTTTCTTTACTTTGTTTATCAGTAGTCACAAATATGCACTTGTAACCTTTGACAACAGCGGCAATTGCTAATCCCATTCCTGTGTTGCCACTCGTTCCTTCAACAATTGTTCCGCCTGGTTTCAGTCTTCCGTCTGCTTCGGCATCTTCAATCATTTTTAGTGCCATTCTATCTTTTACTGAATTTCCTGGGTTGGTAGATTCAATTTTGGCTAGAACAGTACATGGAAGATCTTCTACAATTTTATTTAATTTGACAAGCGGTGTATTGCCTATCGTTTCCAAAATATCCTTGTGATACATTACTTCAAATGTAATTAAGTGAAGCATTATTTATTCTATTGTGCCATAGAATGTGGAGATTATTAACTGATTTTGATAAAACGTAATTTAAAGCGAATATTGTTTTGTGTTTAATCATCTAAAAAATGTGGCTCAGAATTTTAATTTTTGGGTTATACTGTGTTTTTTGATTTCACTTGCCTTTGTGATTCAATATAAATTTTTAGATGATACAAAGGGTCACAACCAAAAATACAATACAATCGTTTCTGATGGCAAGGGATATTATGCTTACCTACCTGCTATTTTTATTTACAATGATTTGAATTTTGGGTTCAATCAAACGGTTGAAAAATTTGACCATCCGGAGACTTGGTATACGGACTACCGTTACAAATTGGATAAAAAGCGGATTTTTACAAAATATTATGTGGGTACAGCCATAGCCTATTCGCCCTTTTTTTTGATAGCTCACGGTTGGTCGTTAATTATGGGTTGGCAAGCGGATGGTTATACTGCTATTTACCATGGCTCAGTATTGATTGCAGCACTTTTTTATATGGCAATCACCTTTATTTTTATGGGTAAAATACTAGACTTTTTTAGTATTAATCATTGGGCTAAAGTCTTATGCATTTTGGGTGTTTATTTCGGGACGAATTGGTTTTATTATACAACCTGGGAGGCTTCATTGTCTCATGTTTATTCTGCGGGGGTCATATCTGCTTTTTTCTATTCTGCTATCATTTTTACAAAAAATACAACTTCAAAATGGGGAATTGTAATCGGAGTATTATTGGGCTTTATTGTTTTGTTGCGTCCTCTAAATATTTTGGTTGTTATGTTCTTGCCCTTGTTTCATCAACGATTTTCAGATTTTCTCCGATGGATGAAATCATTATTTGGTAAGCCTCTAGTCTTAAGCCTTTCATTTCTGTCATTTTTTGTGGTATTGTCGATACAATTTATCATCTATAAAATTCAGATTGATCAATGGTATATTTATGCTTACCTGAATGAAGGGTTCAATTTTTTGCAACCTCATTTTTTTGATTTTTTACTCAGTATTCGAAAAGGTTTCTTTGTCTATACACCCTTGTTTTTGTTGAGTATGATCGGTTTAGTGTTTTGGTTTCGATACAATTCATTTCAAGCTTTTTGGTGGATAATTACGATGATAATTCTGGTATACATTTTATCAAGTTGGCATATGTGGTGGTATGGTGGAACCTTTGGAACACGTGTACTCATTGAATATTATATAATCTGGATCATTCCTCTTGCTATTTTATTCCAAAGAACCAGGAGTTATGTAAAGATGATCTTTGTTATTGTTGCATGTCTTTTTGTCTTCAATGGTGTTTTACAGCAATATCAATATCGAAAAGGGATCATCCATTACGAGGATATGAATTGGCAGATGTTCAAGGATGCTTTTTTGTATCCAATAATCCCTTAGCTTTTGGTTTGAATCTTAATAATCGATAAATACTAGAGATTTATCCATTTATCATAGGATTTAAGACTAAAAATGTGAGATTTGCTTCACTTAATTAAATCATGAAAAAATTATATACACTTATTCTAGCTTTGTTTACGCTTTTGGGTAGTCAGTCTACTCAAGCTGATGAGGGCATGTGGATTCCTGCTCTTCTCACAGATAACTATTCCGAGATGCAACGATTAGGTCTCGTTTTGACTCCTGATCAAATCTATGACATCAACAAGAGTAGTATGAAAGATGCAATAGTCCGTTTAGGATCAGGCTTTTGTACGGGAGAGGTAATTAGTAGCCAAGGGTTGATTTTGACAAATCATCACTGTGGTTATAGTGCTATTCAAAAATTAAGTACAACAACTGCTAATCACTTGAAGAATGGTTTCTGGGCTAAAACAAAAAAGGATGAATTGCCAGCTGGTTTTAGTGTATCATTTCTAGTTAAAATCGTTGATATTACCGATGATGTTTTAGCGGATGTTACTGATGAGAATAGAGGTAAACTCGTTGCAGAACATTCCTCAGCTATTCGAAAAGAGTTGTCAGATTCAGGGGCTTATGCTGTAGATATCAAAGAGATGTTCAGTGGCAATAAATATTTTGCCTATGTATATGAAACCTTTGGCGATGTTCGATTAGTGGGTACGCCACCCGAATCTGTTGGAAAGTACGGTGGGGACACTGACAATTGGATGTGGCCAAGACATACGGGTGACTTCTCCATGTTCAGAGTATACGCATCGAAGGACAATAAAGCCACTAAAGATTATGCAGAAGATAACATTCCATACACACCTAATCATCACTTACCCGTAAGTATTAAAGGTGTTGAAAAAGGAGATTTTGCGATGATATGGGGATTCCCAGGAAGTACAGATCGTTATTTATCATCTTTTGGAGTAAGAAACGCTACTGAAATAGATCAGCCAGCTCGTGTTAAGATTAGAAGGGCTAAACTTGAGGTATATGAAAAATACCAAAAAAGAGATGAAGCTGTTGATTTAATGTACGCTGCTAAGCATGCTCAGGTAGCTAATTACTGGAAGTATTTTATGGGACAAACTCGTGGTCTCAAGCGATTGGATATCGAAGGAATGAAAAGAGGAGAGGAAGCTGCTTTTCAACAATGGGTTAATAGTGGTGACCAAGCTCTTAAAGAAAAATATGGTGATGTATTGTCTATGTATAAAGATGCTTATGCCGTGTATGATGCGAAGAAATTAGCAGAGACGTATTGGATGGAAGCTATCTATGGGATTGAATTTACCAAGTATGGTTTTGGTTTTAGCCGATTATCATCCATGTATGCTATGCAAGCTGCAGAGAAGGATAAAGACAAAAAAGCTCAAATGCAGTCTCAAATTGATGGTATGGTTCAACGAATCAAAGCATCTACTGAAGGCAACTTTAAAGATTATTATGCACCCATTGATCAGGAGGTAATGGTGGCGATGTTGGATTTCTATATGAACGACCTTTCGTCTGATATGAGACCAGCTGCCTTCAATGATATGATAGCCAAATATAAAGGCAATACGACTGCAATGGCTGAAAAGTTATTTGAATGTTCCATTCTGGTGGATAAAGACCGAGCTATGAAGTTTTTAGAAAATCCAAGTGCTAAGAAATTAAAGAAAGATATAGGCATTAAGTTCTCAGGAATTATGCTTGATTTCTATTTGAACGGAATACGAGCCATGTTTGCAGAAGCAGATCAGAAGAGAGCAACGGCTGATCGTTTGTATAAGGCAGCATTATTCCAAATGCATCCAGATAAAGCTTTTGCACCTGATGCAAATAGCTCGATGCGTTTTACCTATGGTCAAGTATTGGATTATTCACCCGGCGATGCTATGCAGTACAAACACTTTACTACGATGAAAGGGGTAATTGAAAAGTATCAACCTGGTGATGATGAATTTGATTTGCCAACGGGTTATCTTGATGTGGCTAAATCAAAAAATTATGGTGATTATGCAAAAGAGGGAGAAGATTTGCGAATTTGTTTCTTGACTAATAATGATATTACTGGAGGTAACTCTGGAAGTCCTGTTATTAATGGGAATGGAGAGTTAATCGGATTGGCCTTTGACGGAAATTGGGA
>JAKMFK010000098.1 GCA_022425465.1 Bacteroidia bacterium
CTTTTGATGAACCAGCAGATAAGCATGTTAAGTTAGCCAATATTGTTCTTGAAAAAGCAAAAAGATTAACCGAATGTGGACACGATGTAGTCATACTTCTTGACTCCATTACTCGACTTGCAAGGGCATACAATACGGTGCAACCAGCGAGTGGTAAAATATTGTCTGGTGGTGTAGATGCTAACGCATTACAAAAACCAAAACGCTTTTTTGGTGCAGCGAGAAACATTGAAAATGGGGGATCTTTAACCATCATCGCCACTGCACTTACGGAAACAGGTTCGAAAATGGATGAGGTAATCTTTGAGGAGTTTAAGGGAACAGGTAATATGGAATTACAACTTGATCGTAAACTTTCAAACAAAAGAATCTATCCAGCAATTGACATTGTTTCATCTAGCACAAGAAGAGAAGATTTGTTGCTCGACAAGGCTGTTCTTCAAAAAATGTGGGTGATGAGAAACCACCTTGCAGACATGAATAGTGAGGAAGCCATGAACACCATGCTTAATTACATGAAAGGGACTAAAAACAATGATGAGTTTTTAGTGTCTATGAATGGCTAGGTATTCAGAAGAGTTAGGCTATTTTATTTCAATTTAAAATTCACACTAGGATATCTTTTTCTAGTTTGGTCGTAGGGGTCCATTCCATCTAGTCGCTCGATTAAAATGAAATCTCCTATTTTAAGTGTGAGTATTTTATTCATCATTCTTCTGGAGATTATTCCTCCTGTTGAAGAGAACATGGATGCACTGCCATTTTGAGGAGATATCACAAGTGTAAGTGTAGCAGTTCGGCTACCACCAGAAGTACAACGAATATTGAGGCCTCCAGCACTAGTCAATGAAATACCCCTACAATCCCGATACCACTTGAGCGTAATTTCAAATTTTAAGGTATCAATACAACGATAGGTGATATCAGCACCCATCATGTGGGTAGCATGAGACTTTTGAGCGTTAAAAATCAAGGGCAGAAACAGCAAAAAAGAGATGCACCACTTTGCAATAGTAGATTTGAAAAAAGAGAATAAACGGAAATGTGATTTAGTGATTGAAGCTTCCATAATACCACAAAGACATACAATAAATATATGAAAGATGCAATGTTTACGCTACTTAAGACCGTCATAAATTTCATACTAAACCGTTACGTTTTGATATTCAATGATTTATCTTTTACAGCTATACTAGCTGTAAGATACTTTATAGATGTTTTTAGTTCCAGAAACTTTCACTAAGTCTGAAATTTGATGACCCATAATCCACAGAATTTTATCGTTGGAGCAAAGTAAGGGTATTTCACTTTTTTCTATTAAGCTGATCTTTTGGTCAATAAAAAAATCACTGAGCGATTTTGAACCTTTCATACCAAGAGGTGTAAATCGGTCGCTGGATATCCAGCTTCTTATTGTTAAGGGAAACAGATTAGGTGAAATTTGCAGAATTTCTTCTTTTTTGTCCTTATTGAACTCCCAATTTGTCACTTTTCTAATGGTGATGGAATAGTCTGAGAATGCATAAGTACCTTCTTTTTTGATAATCAAAGGTGTTGCTTGAGTTATTTTTTTTGCTTTGACAATGATTTGTTTACGATCTACATTTAGTTGATGAGTTTTCGTGAAAAATTGTTTCCCTGAAATACCATTAAGGCATTCAATAATCTGCTGACACTGATCAAAGTTAAAGAGGTGCCTGTCCAATATTCGATACAAAATAACAGCTGGGTGTGGATAATTAAGAAGTAGTTCTTTTGAGATAAATATACTTCCAGAATCCGAGCTAGTGATTTTGGAAATCTCCTGTTTAAGCAGATAGTTAAAAGTGTCGTTTTCTGCATTAAGCATAGAAATACTTTCTGAGGTATTATTAATAAAATTGGGTAAAGACTCAACTAAAGTTGGAATTACATTCTTTCGAATATTATTTCTTAAATACTTTATGTTTTCGTTTGAGCTATCCTCACGATGTTCAATAGCTTTTTTATGGATGTAAGCATTTATTTCTTCAGAGGAAAATGCTAACAAAGGTCTAATAATGTAGTCTCGCTTAACTGGAATACTTTTTAATCCGTTAATTCCAGATTTGCGTTGCAGATTGATAAAAAATGTTTCGATTAAATCATTTTGGTGATGTGCGGTAATTAATTTATTGAAACAACCTGATTCCTTTAATTCTTCAAAGTAGGCATACCTAATTTCTCTTGCCGCTTCCTGAATTGATAGTTTGTTTGTATTTGCATAATTCTCAGTATTTGCACTATGAATTTTTATTCCTTTACAATAGGATAATTCTTTAGAGAGGTGTTCAACATATTTCTGATCTCCATCGCTTTCTTTTCCTCTCAAATTAAAGTTAACGTGGACCATAAGAAAAGAAATTTTTAAATCATTTAGCAGGTGTGCTGTACACACAGAATCCTTGCCACCACTTATCGCAAGACCAATTTGGTCTGATTTATTAAACAGTTGATTTTTTTCTATGAATGATTTTAACTTAGTGAGCACGATGTTTGCACATAAACCTGAACAAACATAACGTCATACTGCTGAATTTTGAAATA
>JAKMFK010000297.1 GCA_022425465.1 Bacteroidia bacterium
CTCTCATTTTGATATCAACTATGGAAGATAGTCTTCCGCCATACTTTGCGGGTATACCCCCCTTGTAGACTTCAAGATCTTTTACAGCATCTCCGTTAAAAACACTGAAAAAGCCCAACAAATGAGAAGCATTATACACAGTTGCCTCATCAAGTAGTATCAGGTTTTGATCTTGCGATCCACCTCGAACATTAAAGCCAGAATTTCCCTCTCCAGCAGACTGAATACCTGGCAACAAAGTAATTGTTTTTAAGATGTCAACCTCCCCAAAAATCACAGGTATTTCCTTAATTTTTGCGGTTTCCATTTTCACTACACTTATCTTTTTGTTTTCAACCTTCTTTTCTAAAGATTTAGCACTCACAATGGCTGGACCAATCACATTTGCTTTTGCCATAAGCTCAATATTAATTGTTTTGTTTTGATCTAAATCAACAGTCTTAACTACGTCATCAAAGCCAAGATACTTGTACGTAATCGTATATTTTCCCTTTTCAAGCGACAAAGAATAAAAACCATACTCATTGGTTATTGCACCTCCGCCTGATTCAACAAGAACAGTTGCCCCCAACAAGGTTTCCCCATTAGCGGCATCTTTTACTCTACCACTAATAGTATACTCTTGAGCAAAAAGCGTAGACTCGCAAAGAAGCATAACAACAAGTAATAAAGAAACCTTAACTATGTTAATCATTGTGTTTTTTAAAATTAAAGCCACGAAATTATAACACAATTTCGATCTACATTGTTTACTCATCGAGTATAAAGCAGGTTTGGTCTTATTCAAAAAGAAAATGACATATTTGTTGCAATCCATGGAAGTATACCTGCTTTTTATTATTGGCTTTGTACTGCTAATTAAAGGTGCAGATTGGCTTGTGGTTGGTTCTGCAGCCATCGCTAAAAAAATTAATGTATCCAACTTAGTTGTGGGGTTAACTATCGTTTCTATGGGAACTAGTATGCCCGAACTTGTTGTAAATGTTTTAGCCAGTTCGAAAGATGCCTCTCAAATTGCAATAGGTAACATTCTCGGATCTAACATAGCTAACATATGGCTTATTTTAGGTGTTGCTGCTTTTATCTACCCCATTAAAATCAAGGAAAGTACTGTTTTTTCTGAAATACCTTACTCCATCATAGCCTTGTTATTGGTGGCTTTTTTAGCAAATTCTAATTTTTGGGGCTCATACCCAAACTCAATTAATCAAATTGATGGAATACTGTTAATGACCTTCTTTGGGCTTTTTGTGGCCTACATTACACGCCTTGCAAAAAACGGAAAGGCTGATATGCTTGATGATGTGCCCGATGAAGAAATAACAACTGGAAAATCTATTATAATGGTTTTTCTAGGGATGGTGGGTTTGTTTTTTGGGGGTCAATGGGTGGTAAAAGGTGCTATTGTTACAGCAAGTCACTTGGGTTTAAGCGAGGCCTTTATTGGGCTAACAATTGTAGCTATTGGAACTTCATTGCCAGAACTCGTCACCTCTGCAGTGGCAGCATACAAGAAAAATACAGATATTGCAATGGCGAATGTTATTGGGTCTAACATTTTTAATTTACTATGGGTTTTAGGTATTAGTGCAATTATTAAACCTGTAGAATTTGACCCAAAGCTCAACATAGATGTTCTTATATTGCTAGGTGCTAGCTGCCTAATTCTGTTCAGTCTTGTAACGGGTAGAGTTAAAAATCAAATAGGCAAACCAACCAGTATTCTGTTTTTAGTTTTATACGTTGCTTACTTTGTTTTTCTTCTATACAGGGGTTAATTGGCTACAAGTCCATCACAATCTGACAAACTGTTTCTCCAACGGCTTTTAGCGTTTTCTTATCAATCGTTTCCATGTTATCCTTATGGGTGTGCCAAAAATCACCAAAACCTGTGTTTTGACTCACGTCATAATGGATGATATCTAACGTAGGTATTCCAATAATCTGATTTATAAATAAGTGGTCGTCAACTAATTGACCTCCTTGATAGTTTACAAAATATTGTCCATGACCAAGTTTTTTAGCTATATTCCAAACTTTTTTTACATAGGGCTGAGCATACATCCACGAGTTTCCCTCGATTGCAAAAACCGCATTTGAAGGACCAACCATATCAAGTAAAATTCCGAATCGTGCTACATAGTTTTTTACATGTGGCGTCTTGGACCAATATTGAGACCCTAAGCACCATGTATTCGCAGCTCCTTGAGAATCTCCCATGTCTTCTGCATCGAAAAATACAATATCAACTCCAGCATCTGGTCTTTGTTGTTGAAATTGACGGGCTGCCTCAATTAAAACTCCAACACCGCTTGCTCCATCATTTGCCCCATCTGATGGTTCTGTTGGTCTCTCTTTATCTTGGTCAGCCATCGGCCTTGTGTCCCAATGAGCACA
>JAKMFK010000305.1 GCA_022425465.1 Bacteroidia bacterium
TGATGATACAATTAATAGTGGTGGAATAAAAATACATCCATATCTACTTGAATCTACTATTGAAGATGTTTTTCAGAAAATGGATTTGAAAAAGAAATTTTACGTTTCCAAAGAAAACCATCCCAAATATGGAGAAATACCAGTCCTTACTATTGAAGGTGAACCTGATTTTGATCAAAGCCAATTCATGCAAATTATTACTCAGCAATTACCCAAATATCATGCTCCAAAAAAAATTTATTTTATCCCTAAAATAATCGATACAGATACAGGAAAAGTAATTCGAGAAGCCTATTAAATTTGTAGTGTGGGAAAGGTAGGTAAACTTCAAAAATTTGCAGAGGTAACCGCATTCAGTAATTGCTATGAAAGAGCAACCGAGCTGAAAGGCAAATGGGCAACGCATGTATTTAAAAACTCAAATCCGATTACACTTGAACTTGCTTGTGGTAAAGGAGAATATACGATAGGTCTAGCCGAAAGATTCCCAAACCGAAACTTTATAGGTGTTGACATCAAAGGAAATCGAATATGGAAAGGTGCTAAATATGCTCTTGAAAACAACATGAATAATGTTGCATTTCATCGGATTATGATAGGTAATATTGAAGAATATTTTGCCCCGAACGAAATCGATGAATTCTGGATTACTTTTCCTGATCCACAACACGCAAAAAAAAGAAAGAGACTAACAAACCCCATGTTTCTTGATCGATATAGGACTATTGCTAAGCCTCAACCAATCATGAATTTGAAAAGTGATTCAACGCGATTTTATGAATACACAAAAGAGGTAATCAAAGAACAAAATCTAGAGGTTATCTCTGACAATAACGATATTTACCAATGGAATGACATCCCTGAATATCTAGCCAACATTCAAACTTTTTACGAAAAAATGTGGCTTAATGATGGCAAAAAAATCAAGTACTTAAAGTACAAGCTTTAATAAGATTTAGATTTTTAAAATAGGATTAAAGGTTATTCTCTACGTAATCAATCAATGAATGGATAACCTTAATGTGAATTTCCTGAGCTCGATCGGCATATTCACTCTTTGGAGCTCTAATTTCAACATCGCACATTTTCGCCATTTCCCCTCCATCTTTACCAGTAAGACCTATAACTTTCATGTCTTTTTCTTTAGCTGCATTGATTGCATGAATCACGTTTTGACTATTCCCACTTGTACTGATAGCTAGAAGTACATCGCCTTTTCTTCCAACACCCTCAAGGTATCTTGAAAATACATAATCATAACCATAATCGTTTCCTACACAGGCCATATGACTGGGATCACTAAT
Source organism: Bacteroidia bacterium (assembly GCA_022425465.1). GTDB lineage: Bacteria > Bacteroidota > Bacteroidia > NS11-12g > UBA9320 > UBA9320. The sequence continues at coordinate 1,305 of JAKMFK010000305.1, forward strand.
TGCAATAGCTCCGATAGCTGGTCTATTGTTGCGATACCTTCCCGTCAGCTCCTCAGCAAAATGCATTGCATCACACAAACTACCTCCGTTTCCACAACTAATAATCTTACCATCGGATTGAATACTATTGACTAAAATCTGACCTGCTCGATCAATAGCCTCAAAATTTTTAGCATCTGAAATAAACGCGTCTAGAACTTCTCGTGCTTCTATAAAATGTTGTTGAATACTCATTTGTTTTTATTGTTTGGTGATCATTCTATTTTGATATTCAGCTAGTCCACTTTGTAAGAATTGGATGTATCCTTCTATATCTAAATCATATGTTTTTGTGGGCTGAAGTAGATTTCCTTCATTGTCCAGCAGTGCATATTGAGGTTGTGCATTCGCATCAAAATAACATTCTTGAATCGTGCTATTTTTCTTGGCTAATGTCTTTATCAGCTTCCCTTTTTTGTCATAAAACCATTCATCCTCTGGAAGTTCGACTGTTTTCTCATCAACATAAAGTGAGATAACTAAAAACTTTTCATCCAATAAGTTATGAACTCTTGAATCTGACCATACACGAGCCTCCATCTCTCGGCAATTCACACAACCATGACCTGTAAAATCCAGGAATACGGGTCGTCCAATTTTTCTCGCCACTTCCATTCCTTGTTCATAATCAAAATAACCACGAAGACCATCGGGTAAATGAAGCTTTTCTTCATACAATGGTTTCACTCCAGCATAGTATGGCTTATGCTCCTCATCAGACTCCATAAGATTAAAATCATGGGTACTCATCGGTGGCAAATAACCTGCCAATGCTTTCAAAGGTGCCCCTAAAAGACCTGGCACCAAATAGGATACAAAAGAAAAAGTGGCAATAGCAAATAACAATCGAGGCACTTTTAAGAATGGCATATCGCTGTCATGAGAAAATTTAATTTTACCCAAGAGGTAAAAACCCATTAGTAGAAAAATAACAATCCACAAACCAATGTATATTTCACGATCTAATATTCCCCAATGGTAGGTTTGATCGGCTACGCTTAAAAATTTTAATCCAAATGCAAGCTCAAGGAAACCAAGTACCACTTTTACTGAATTTAACCAACCTCCAGATGCTGGCAAACTATTCAGCCAATTAGGGAAAATGGCAAATAATGAAAATGGAATGGCAAATGCCAAGGAGAAACCAAGCATTCCTATCAAAGGTTGAACAAAAGCTCCTCCAGCAGACTGAACTAGGATACTCCCAACAATTGGTCCAGTGCATGAAAAAGAGACCAAAACAATGGTAAATGCCATGAAAAAAATACCAATTAGTCCCCCTTTGTCTGCTTGTTGATCTGCTTTGTTAACCAACCAACTTGGTAACACAATTTCAAAAGCCCCAAAAAAGGAAGCAGCAAAAACAACAAAAATCAAAAAGAAGAAGATATTTGGAAGCCAATGCGTCGATAACCAATTCGCCGCCGCTGGACCTGCAACAACTGCAACCAAAGTGCCAATAAAAACATAAATAGCTATGATACTCGTACCATAGATAAACCCATTTCGAATCGCCTTTGCTTTACTTCCATCTTTCATAAAAAAAGACACAGTCATAGGTATCATCGGAAACACACATGGAGTAAGTAGTGCCGCTAGCCCTGACAAAAATGCTAAAATAAATAAGCCCCAATATGTAGTTGTATCTTGATTAAAGCTCCCTTCAAAAGTTTTTATTTCACAAGAAGCAGTATCCTCTTTTGACGTAGCTTGATAACTTGAATAATGAACACTATCTGCAGAAATAAGCCCCGCAAACGAAGTATAACCCTCAGAACTTTGAACATTATTTTGTGTTTCTGAATTAGATTCTCGATCAGTCGAAATTTCTAATTCTGCTGGTTCTGCAACCTCTTCTTCCTCAACAATAATATCTGGCTTAGATTGAATCGGTTCAGGATTGACGATCGGTTTCCCCAATACAGTCAGTCCCTCAATACGAAAATCATACTCAAATAGAACACACATCCCATCGGAGGTACACATTTGATATTCTAAAACACCTTCAATATCTGGTTTTGAAGAAAGTAATTTAATCTGTTGCCTAAATTCAGCCTTATTCTCAAAATCCGCAACCTCACATTCAAAAATGTCATCCATATAGTGATGCGAGCCAATTGCTTTTGCACCACCAACAAGCTCAAATGACGAATTCTGATTGTATATGAACTTTGCTTTTACAGGGGGACAATCACCATAATCATTAGAATATATGTGATACCCTTCAGGAATCAAAGTTGTAAAAATCACCTCGATAATATCCCCAACTTTAGCATTACTTTTAGAAATACTGTGACTCCAATTTGCAGGTGGCACTTTTTGGCCAAAAACAAAAGAAGTAACAAAGATCAACTCTAAAAGAAATAAGTACTTTCTCATATTGAATACTTTTTGTAACTTCAAATTAAACGCTTTCTAATACAATTCATTATAACAAATGTAGATAAGTGTATAAAGTTGTCCTCCTGAATATCTCGAGGACTCTAATTTTGAAATTATTAACACCCACTTAATGAGACTGTATTTAACGATAATTTTTAGCTTTTTTATTCTCATACTTCAAGCCCAAAAACAAACTCCTACCCAATATATTGATCGATATAAAGAGTTAGCAGTTATCGAAATGCATCGTAGTGGAGTACCTGCAAGCATTACTTTATCGCAAGGAGTTTTAGAAAGCAGTAGTGGTAATAGTCGACTAGCAAAATTCGC
>JAKMFK010000027.1 GCA_022425465.1 Bacteroidia bacterium
TATATGGAAGGGTTGGAATATTATGTTTTGCATAAAAATCTTTTTGAAGCCCTTTGTCTTGAATAACTGAAAGAACATGGGGTTTTGGTATTACAGATTTACCTGTTTCTTCTAAATCAATTAGAGCATCTACATTTACATGTTCAATTTCAAAGGTTAAAACATCAGACAACTCTCCTAATTTTTTTATTTTATTGGCATCCTTTAGGCTGCCTAAAACATGGTGTTGACAAACTAAGGAAGCAGGGCAATTTTCTGTGTTTTCTAAGAAAACATATTTTGTGTTCATAGGTGATCCAGCTTCAAAAAGCATTTTACCTAATTGTCCACCACCCAAGACTCCGATCGTTTTATTCATACGCACTTTCTAATATTAATGCAAATGTTAATAATAAATTGGACTACCATCTTAATCTATGTAATTTTGTTTTGGATTATGTGCTTTAATTACGTAGAATTAAGTATAAATTTTAACCAATGGCAAAAGTAGTTGTGGGATTATCTGGGGGAGTTGATTCTTCTGTTGCGGCATATCTTCTAAAAGAACAGGGTCACGAAGTTATTGGTGTTTTCATGAAAAATTGGCACGATACGCAATTTACAATAAGCGATGAATGTCCTTGGGAAGAGGATAGCAAGGATGCCTTGCTAGTAGCAGATAAACTTGGAATACCATTTCATACCATAGATTTAAGTGAAGAGTATTATGAAAGGATAGTGTCTTATATGTTTGATGAGTATAAAAATGGTAGAACTCCAAATCCAGATGTTTTGTGTAATCGTGAAATTAAGTTTGATACTTTTCTTAAACATGCACTTCTATTAGGTGCCGATTATGTAGCTACAGGTCACTATTGTCGAAAGAGAAAAACTAAAGATGGTTATGAATTGATGGCGGGTTTAGATGAAAAAAAAGACCAAAGCTATTTCTTGTGTCAGATAAATCAAGAACAATTATCTAAAGCATTATTTCCTATTGGAGAGCTGAATAAGAGTGATGTTCGGGCGATTGCGTCAGAGCAAAATTTAGTTACAGCCGAAAAAAGAGATTCGCAAGGATTATGCTTCATTGGTAAGGTAAAGCTTCCAGATTTTTTGAAACAAAAACTAAAAGAAAAAGAAGGTAATGTAATTAGAGTTTCAAGGGATTGGGAAGGGTTTAGTAATCCACTTAAGCCTTCACAAGAATATATTTTTTCAGAAGCAGATGGTACAAAAGTAGGCGAGCACAATGGAGCACATTTCTATACGATTGGTCAGCGAAAAGGCTTAAACATAGGGGGACATTCTAATCCTATATTTATCATTCAAACAAATACTAAAACAAACACTATATATGTTGGTGAAGGAGACGATCATTTAGGTTTATATCGGCCGGGTTTAGCAATTAAAAATAAGGATATTCACTGGGTCAAGCAGTCAGATAAATTGTTGGCTGGAGATGAAAAAGGATATCAAATGAGAATTCGTTATAGACAAAAACTATTTCAAGCTAAATTGGTTAAAACCAATCAAGGTTTAGATATCTACTTTGATCAATCACAGAAAGCAGTAGCTAAAGGGCAATTTGCTGTGTGGTACGAAAACGATGTTTTGGTTGGTAGTGGAGTAATCTCTTAAAAAAGGACTGGATTTTTGAAAAATTTCAAAAAAACAGGATTTGACCACCACAGTATCACGAACTTCCAACGTTTCTTCACTTTTGTGAAGTCTTTACCGACAAGTCTGGATTTGAGGCCTGCTCTTATATACTTTGGCTAGGGTCGTAAAAATAATCAGCGTAAATTTTTCAATTATTACCAGTCCTTATATACAAATTTAATACAATTGTGGTTTATATTTTTTATATGATTAGCATAATAATGCCTTTTAAAAATCCAGGTAACTATTTTATTCCTTGTATTGAATCTATTCTAAACCAAAGTTATGAAAATTGGGAGTTGATAGCAGTAAATGACCATAGTGATGATGGTTCATTTCAGCTAGCTCAATCTTATGCAAACAAACACACTAATATAACCGCGTTAGATTCAAAGGGTGATGGCATAATTCAAGCATTAAGGTGTGGGTATGAATACTCAAAAGGAGACTATATCCATCGAATGGATTCGGACGACATTATGCCACGACAAAAATTAGAAAAAATGATGGAAGCAATAAGACCAAAACATCTAGTAACGGGTTTGGTTGATTATTTTTCGGATGATTTTGATTTAGGCGATGGTTATAAAAAATACACCACATGGATTAACCAATCTATGAAATCAGGCGATTTATGGAAGGATATTTATAAAGAATGCCCAGTGCCATCATCCGCATGGCTTTTGCACCGTGATGACTTTGAGTCTGTTGGTGCGTTTAATTCCTCACTGATACCGGAGGACTATGATTTTTCTTTTCGATTGTATCAATCAGGAATCAAGATAAAAATTATTTCAGAAGTCATACATCGATGGAGAGATAGTACAAATAGAACCTCTAGAATGGAAAGTCAATATTTTCCAGAAAATTACGTTGATATAAAGGTAGGTTATTTCTTAAAAATTGATCGAAATAAGACAATCCCTTTAGTGTTGTGGGGAGCCGGCAAAAAAGGCAAAAAAATAGCTAGAGTATTGCTTAAGCTTGGCGTAAAATTTACTTGGGTTACGGATAATCCATTAAAATTTGGTGTCAATATTTATAATCAAATAGTACAGCCTAGAACCAAAATTAATCTGAAAAGCTATCAGCAGATTATTGCAATATCTTCACCAAGTGAACAAATTGAAGTTCAATCGATTTTAGACAGTTTAGGGTTAAAAAACCGGAAAAATTATTTTTGGTTTTGTTAATTATTCAACCTCCTCGAAATCGGTGAACCCATCATCGTTATCATTGGATTGTTTTGTGTTTTGACTTTGGTTAGAATTCTGATTTTGAACAACATTTATTATTCGAAACACCCGTTTAATTACCCAATAAATAACCAAACTAACGATTATCCACCTCATAACTACCTACTTAAAAACCTAGATTTTTGATTATATAAATCTCGGAATAATGGATCTTTTGTGTTTTCAACAAAAAGAATCGCCTCTCCGGTTGATTTCATTTCTGGTCCCAACTCTTTATTTACATTAGGGAATTTATTAAATGAGAAGACGGGTTGTTTAATTGCAAATCCTTTTTTAACTGGGTTAATATTAAAATCTTTAAGCTTTTTGTCACCAATCATCACTTTGGTAGCGATATTTACATAAGGAACCTGATATGCTTTACATATAAACGGAACTGTTCTACTAGCTCTTGGATTTGCTTCAATAACATAGACCTCTTCATCTTTTACGGCAAATTGGATGTTCAAAAGACCCCGCACATCCATTGCCCGTGCTATTTTTTGTGTGTACTCTTCAATTTTGCTGACAACATTATTAGACAAACTGAATGGGGGCAGCACGGCTGAAGAATCCCCAGAGTGTATCCCTGCAGGTTCTATATGTTCCATGATTCCTACCATTTCTACGTCTGTTCCATCACAAATACTATCGCTTTCTGCTTCTTCTGCTCTATCCAAGAAGTGATCAATTAGAACTCGATTGCCCGGTAAATCACCTAGTAAATCAATAACCGCTTTTTCCAAATCTTCATCATTGATAACGATTTTCATTCCTTGCCCTCCTAAAACATAGCTAGGTCTTACTAAAACAGGATATCCCACTTCGTTTGCCACTTTAATAGCCTCATAGGCATTTTCAGCAACACCAAATTTGGGATAAGGGATTTTTAAGTCTTTGAGTAGATTAGAAAACGAACCTCGATCTTCAGCGAGATCCATATTTTCGAAAGTTGTTCCGATGATCTTAACACCATGGTCCCTCATTCGTTCACTAAGTTTCAAAGCAGTTTGTCCACCAAGCTGAACGATAACTCCTTCAGGTTTTTCCAATTCAATGATGTCCCATAGATGCTCCCAGAATATGGGTTCAAAATACAATTTATCTGCAGTGTTGAAATCTGTACTAACTGTTTCAGGATTACAATTTATCATAATGGCTTCATACCCTAATTCTTGGGCTGCCTTTATACCATGCACACAACTGTAATCAAATTCTATTCCTTGACCAATTCGGTTTGGTCCAGAACCGATCACAATTATTTTTTTCTTATCCGATACAACGCTTTCATTCTCACCATCGAAACTGGAGTACAAATAATTTGTAGGAGAACTAAATTCAGCAGAACACGTATCGACCATTTTGTAAATACGATTTATTCCAAGGGATTTTCTTTTAGCATGAACATCCATATCCGTTGCTTCTCTTCCAAGGAGGTGTGCTATTTGGGCGTCTGAAAAACCTTTTTGTTTAGCGAGCCTTAACACATCAGCAGCTATATTTTCAAGCGAGTATTTTTTTATTTCTCGTTCAGTTTTTACTAACTCATAAATTTGTTCTAGAAACCACCGATCAATTTTTGTAGTTTTTTGAATTGATGTTATTGGCACCCCAATGGCCATTGCATCTCTTATGTGAAATATTCTGTCCCAACTTGGATTTTTGAGGCTATCGATAATTTTTTCAAGATTTTTTTCTTCATACCCATCTGCCCCGATACCTTGTCTTTTGATTTCAAGAGACTGACATGCTTTTTGGAGAGCTTCTTGAAAACTTCGACCTATTGACATGACTTCACCCACTGATTTCATTTGAAGACCAAGTGTTTTCTCAGCTCCTCTAAATTTATTGAAGTCCCAACGTGGTAACTTAATTATGGTATAGTCGATACTTGGTTCAAAAAATGCAGACGTTGTTCTAGTTACTGGATTTTTAAGCTCATCTAGGTGATATCCTAAAGCTAGTTTCGCAGCAATTTTAGCAATTGGGTATCCTGTTGCTTTAGATGCTAGAGCAGAACTTCTTGATACACGAGGATTAATTTCTATAGCGATGATTTCCTCATTTTCAGGGTTGACAGAAAATTGAACATTACACCCACCAGCGAAAGTTCCAAGGTTTCGCATCATATCAAATGCC
>JAKMFK010000032.1 GCA_022425465.1 Bacteroidia bacterium
TTGAAAAAGGATTCATTAGAGCTGAAGTTATTGCATACGAAGATTACATCGAGTTTGGATCGGAGGCAAAATGTAGAGAGGCCGGAAAATTAAGAGTTGAAGGTAAGGATTACATAGTCAAAGACGGTGATATTATGCATTTTAGGTTCAATGTATAGATATTTCTCTAAATTTGTAGTAAACAACAAAATATGAAAAATTTAATTAAACTGTTAAGTCTAATTGTAGTTCTTAGTCTAACATTTACAGCTTGTAAACAACAAAAAGAGTGTAAAAAAGAATGCAAAAAAGAGTGTTGCGAAGCAAAAGAAGCCTCCAATTGTGGTCCTGAATATGACAAACCTTGCTGTGATAAAGAAAAAAAAGAATGTAAGCCTGATTGTGAAAAACCGTGTTGCTCAAAAAACGAAGATACTGAAGCAAACGAGTCAAACAGCGATACTACTAAAATGATGTAGTTATTGGTAATTTTGTTCTCTAACTAAAATAATCGGATTCTTTTAGATCTTTTATCTTTAAACTTCTAATAAAAACTGACATACCTGATAGGGTGCATATGATTAGTCCAGTCAATCCATCAAGAAAACCTAGTTTAAATAAATAGTCTCTTATAAATCGAAAAATAGGCTTGAAAGTAAAATGATAAAAATTCACGCTTTTTCCTTTTGAAAATCGATCATTTGCACCCCAAGTACTATATCTATCCCATTTTTCTAAATAATGATGAATGTCTTTAAATGTATAGTGAATTAGCTTTTCTTTTAGTATACCAACCTTACCATCGCAAATCATTTCAGCATGGACATTTTTATCCTCATACACACAACTATCCTTTCTAAACAATCGAATAACCTTATCCCCTTGCCAACCAGAAAATCGAATCTTTTTCCCCATGAAATGGTTTTGTCTTTTGATCCAAAAAGCACAGTAAGGCAAATCTTTTTTTATGATATTAATAATTTCTTTTTTTAAATTAGATGTGATTCTCTCATCGGCATCAATCAAAATAACCCAATCGTGTGAGGCTTGGGGAATTGCCCAGTTTTTTTGAGAGGCAGAATATTCATAAGTCCTTTGAATAACTTTAGCTCCCTTATTTTTAGCAATCTCTACGGTAGAGTCTTTACTAAACGAATCAACAACTAATATTTCATCAGCCCAAGATACTGAATCAATGGCATCAGCAATATTATGCTCTTCATTAAATGTTGGGATTAATGCTGATATCTTATAATTCATCAAATTGGATATTTTTAGTCACCAAAGGTATCATTTTTATACTTTTGTTTATTGAATATAGTGTAATTTATTAATAATGAAAATCAGCGGTTTCACCTTTATTAAAAACGCAGAAAAGTTATATATCCCTGCAAAACAGTCTATACTTTCCATCTTACCCATTTGTGATGAATTTATAATTGCAATTGGAGATAATGATAAAGATGATCATACTTTAGAAATTATTCAATCCATCAAATCAGAAAAAATTAAAATCGTACATACAAAATGGAACACTAAGGACTACCCTAAAAACACCATATTTGCTCAACAAACTGATATTGCAAAACAACATTGCAAAGGAGACTGGTTATTCTATCTTCAATGTGATGAAGCTATTCACCAAAATGACTTGAAAACAATAAAAAAAGCTTGTAAGGATAACCTTGAGAATAAGAGTGTAGATGGTTTTTTATTCAATTATTTACATTTTTGGGGAGATTACAATCATTATCATAACAGCCATTCATGGTATAAAAAAGAAATCAGGATTATTAGAAATTTACCTTCTATCCACTCTTGGAAAGACGCTCAATCTTTTAGAAAATTTTCAAAATGGGAAGGTGGAACATTCAATGACTACACAAGCAAGAAAGACAATGCTAAATTAGATGTTATTGAGCTCGATGTTAATGTTTTTCATTATGGTTATGTAAGACCCCCAAAAATGATGTCTAGTAAGAGAAAATCAAGCTCTTCTTCCTATCACGGGGAAAATGCAAAAATTTTATCAAGAATAGCTATCGAATATGACTATGGGCCCTTAAATAAGCTAAATAAATATGAAGGATCTCATCCATCCGTTATGAAAGATTGGATTGGTTTATTTGATTGGTCGTCAAAATTGCAATACAGTGGTACAAGGAATAAAAAACGAGCACCTCATAAACATGAAAAAATAAAATACAGGTTAATATCCTTCATAGAAAACACATTTTTAAATGGTAAAGTCATAGGGGGATTCAAAAACTATAATATTATCAAGAAATCTAAAATTTGAAAATAAAAAAACCTCAGGATGTGAAATCTCAAGGTTTTATATATTTTTAATATCTAGAACTTATTTTGAAACTAATTCCTTGATATGATCTTCCAAATCATACTCATCTCCTTCAACATAGCCTGTGTGCGTATATACAATTTGACCAGATTGGTTGACTAAGAAGGTTACGGGAGGATTGGCAACATTCATGGCTCTTTGTAACTCTCCATTAGGGTCTAATAAAACATCAAAATCCCAATATAACGCATTTACGGTAGGTTTCACCTTTGCTGCATTTCTTGAATCGTCTAAACTAATAGCCACTAATTCCATATTATAGTCCTCTACCCATTCCTCCAAGAGTGCATTGATATTTTTCAACTCTTTGATACATGGCTTACACCAAGTTGCCCAAAAAGAAATGACTGTAATTTTTTCATTAGCACCATAATCAGCAAGGTTTACATCCTTTCCATCAATATTTTTGAGGGTAATTTCAGGAAGATAAGACATGGATGAATTATCATCTTGAGCATAAGAATATGCTGACATGAAAACCATCATTAGTAATATAAAATATTTTTTCATTTAAATTTTATTAAATGTTAATCAATCAACATGCCAAAAATTAAAATAATCCATTAATCTCTGCGTCAATCTTATTGATAATTGCTCCTAAATGCTCTGGATTATTCTCAAAATCAATATCATCAACATCAATAATTAAAAGTTTTCCATCCTTATATGTGCTAATCCAAGCTTCATATCGTTCATTGAGCCTCTTGAGGTAATCAAGTCGGATACTATCTTCATACTCTCTACCTCTCTTTTGAATTTGTCCAACCAAGTTTCCAATGGAACTTCTCAAATAAATCGTTAAATCAGGTGCATCCACACTAATCTTAATATTGGTGAATAAAGCTTGGTAGGTATCAAAATCTCGAGTACTCATCAATCCCATAGCATGAAGATTAGGAGCAAATATGTATGCGTCTTCATAAATTGTTCGGTCTTGTATGATATTTTTTGTGCTATTTTTTGCTTGAATCAAACTGCTAAATCGCGTATGTAGAAAATAAATCTGTAGGTTAAAAGACCAACGCGTCATATCATCATAAAAATCAGTGATATACGGATTATTATCCATAGCCTCATAATGAGGCTCCCAATCATAATGGTTTGATAATAGTTTGGTTAGTGTAGTCTTACCTGACCCGATGTTACCTGCTATTGCTATGTGCATTTTATTTTTGGTTAGTTATTATTTTATTAATAGAAATTCTTAAATCCAATAATCTCTCTTACTTCTTGTAGGGTTTTATTGGCACTTTCATTCGCTTTTTCAGCACCTATTTTTGCTGCTTTGGCTAAAGCTTGGGAATCATTTTTATAATGATTTATTCGTTCTCTAATAGGGGCTACAAATTTCAATACATCTTCTGCTATTTGCTTTTTAAAATCACCATATCTGATTTGAGCAGTTTGATGTAAATCCTCAAAATGAGTAATGGTGGATTTATCAGAAACTAAGTTCATAATATCAAACAAATTCTGAAGACCTTCAGACTTAGGCATACCTGGTCCAGTCGGCCCATTATCTGTTACTGCCCTCATAATTTTTTTTCGAATGACTTGATCTTCTTCATCAAAAACAATCGTATCAGCATCTCCACTACTTTTACTCATTTTCCCCTGTGCTGTAAGTCCAGGAACTTTAATTAGTTTACCGGTATTACTGTATGCTTTTGGCTCGTTAAAGTATGTATTACTATACATATGATTAAATCGATTAGCAAAAGTTCTTGTCATTTCCAGGTGTTGCTGTTGATCCTTACCCACTGGAACAAAATCAGCATGATGAGCTAATATATCAACAGCCATAAGCACTGGATAAGTCAATAAACCAGCATTGACGTTATCTTTTTGAGATCGTATTTTTTCCTTAAAAGAGGTACTTCTCTCTAGTTCACCCAAATACGCATTCATATTCATATAAGTGTATAGTTCGGCAATGGCTGGTACATCACTTTGAATAAACAAGGCACATTTTTCAGGATCCACCCCCATAGCCAAATGTTCCGCTAAAACTTGTTTGACATTGCTGTGCAAATCAGATGGTGTAGGGTGAGTAGTCAAGGAATGAATATCAGCAATGAAAAAATAGCATTCGTGTTCTTCCTGCATTTTAAGAAAACTCTTCACTGCACCAAAATAATTACCTAAATGCAACTTACCAGTGGGCCTTATTCCAGATACTACTCTTGACATTTCGTTATTGAAGCCTCAAAAATAGAACGGCAATAATATTATCCCAATGATGTGGATATTTAAAGTGACTTAATTTTTAATAAAACTATTTTATTTAGTCAAATTGCTTCTGAAAAAGCGTAAAATATGTTCCCTTATTTGCCATTAACTCATTATGACTTCCCATTTCAACAACTGACCCATTATCAAGGACAAGAATTGAATCAGCCTCTCTTATGGTACTCAATCGGTGTGCAACAACTATTGAAGTTCTATCCACCATTAACTTCTTTATCGCTTTTTGAATTAGATCTTCCGTCTCTGAATCAACACTCGAAGTAGCTTCGTCCATGATTAATATTCTTGGATTAGCAGCCATCGCTCTTATAAAACTAATTAACTGACGTTGTCCACCTGATAGTGTAACTCCTCTCTCCATTACTTGATAATCGAATCCACCCTCTATATTTTTGATGAATTCATATGCACCTATAACCTTTGCTGCATCTTCCATCTGTTGAAGTGAAATATTCTCATTCTTTAAATTTATATTCTCTCCGACACTGCCGGCAAAAAGAAACACATCTTGCAATACAACTCCAATTTGTTGCCTTAATGAAGGCAAACTCAAGTTTTTCACATCAACACCATCGATTAAGATTTCCCCTTTTTGGCATTCATATAGGCGAGTAATTAAACTAATTATACTTGACTTTCCAGCACCAGTGGCACCAACAATTGCAAGACTTTTACCAGACTTAACATGAAATTTTAAATCTTTTAAAACAGGAACTCCCTCATCATATGAAAACCACACACGATTAAATTTAATATCACCATTGATGCTTGACAAAACTTGCTTACCCGATTGCTCTAATTCAGAGGAATCATCTAGCAAATCAAAAATACGATCACTACTAACCATACCCATTTGCATTGTATTAAATCGATCGGCAATGAATCGTATAGGTCTAAAAATAAGGCTCGTGTATAAAATAAATGCTGAGATAAGACCAACACTTGCTTGTGAGGGATAACCAATACTCCAAAAAATAATTAATGCTAAAGTCAAACTGCTTAAAATTTCTACAATTGGGAAGTAAATTGCATAGTAAAAAATAGACCTCTTATTGGCCTCTCGATGTTCACGATTTATTTCTTTAAACTTAGCATACTCTTGATTTTGTTTGCCAAATACTTGCACAACTTCCATTCCTACAATTTGCTCCTGAACAAATGAGTTCATTTGAGATACTTTTTCACGAACAGTCTGAAAAGATTTTCTCACTCCTTTTCTGAAAAAATTAGAAGCAATAATCAATAATGGCAAAACACAAAGAGAGATTAGTGTTAATTGCCAGCTGCTATAAAACATGACAATTAGAACTGAAACTATTTGTGCAAGATCTCCCATAATTGAAATAAAACCCTGTGAGAAAAAAGACGATATCGTTTCAACATCAGATACAGAACGTGTCACTAACATACCCACCTTGCTCTTGTCAAAAAATCGGCTATTCAGGGACAAAATATGTTTGTACACTTTCATTCTTAAATCTTTAATCACTTTTTGACCGAGCAAATTAGATACATACGTATTTCCAAAAATGACAACACTATTAAATATTAGATGAATAAGAATAAAAATGGAAAAGGTAGTAATCCCTTCAACATCTTTATCAGCAATAGGATAATCTAAAGTATGCTGAACTAACATCGGTCGAACAGGGGCTAGAAGTGTAGCCAAAATCGTAAGAAGAAAAGCAAAAAAAGCTATTGATTTATGTGGCTTTGCTAATTTTATTATCCGCACTATTAAATGGAAATCAACCAAAAATGATGTCTTCTTAGATTTTATGTTCATCCCAATTATATCCTACTTCTATCAAATATAGACCTGAAGCAGATACACTTTTCCCAGCACTACTTCGCTCCCGATCACTAATTATTTTCTGTAATTCTTCTATAGAAATATTTCCATAACCAACCTCCAAGAGTGTTCCCACCAATGCTCTCACCATATTTCGTAAAAATCGATTTGATGTTACGTAAAATTCCAATTTACCATCCCTCTCTTCCCATCTGGCCTCCATTAAATCACATATAGTCGTTTTATTATCTCCACCCCGTTTACAGAATGAGGCAAAATCAGTATGATTTAGCAGTTCTTTGCATGCGGCATTCATTTGCGTGATATCAGGTTTATTGTACAAGAATAAATTTTGATTTTCCATAAAAGGATCTTTAATCACAGAAGCCTTGTATACATAGCTACGATAAGTTGCTGAAAAACGAGCATGGAACTGGTCATTTACTTCAAAGGCTTGTCTTACAGCTATATCTTTCGGAAGCATTTGATTTAATCTAAAGATAAACCGATCTGGAAGAACTAAGCTATAATCAAAATGTAGAAAAAATTGTGTAGCATGCACACCTGTATCTGTCCTTCCACAACCCATTACTGAGGTTTGGACTTTTAAAATTTTAGACAATTCTTTTTCTAAAACTTCCTGAACAGTAATATTATTTGACTGCATTTGCCAGCCATGATATTTTGTCCCTTTATAAGCTATTTCTAATACGTACCTCAATTAAGTACAAAGCAATGTAATTTTAATTAAAATCAAGATAGAAAATAGCATGAAATGCAATGAGTTAGAATATTTACATCATAATAATTCTAGATTTCATATATCCATTTAAATTCATAATATTTTATCATTAAAAGTATCGATCTAATTCTATTTTTGTTGGCATATTATTAAATTAGACCAACTATAACATGAACCAACAATTAATAGAATGCGTGCCCAATTTTAGTGAGGGTCGTGATTTGGGTATAATAAAACAAATCACCAATGAGATTGAAAGTATTGAAGGAGTGAAACTATTAGATGTGGACCCAGGTGCTGCCACAAATCGTACGGTCGTAACTTTTGTTGGAACACCCCAAGCAGTAGTTGATGCTGCCTTTAAAGCAATTGTAAAAGCTGGTGAGTTAATAGATATGAGCAAACATTCAGGAGAACATGCCCGAATGGGAGCAACAGACGTATGTCCTTTCATTCCAGTAGCGAATATATCTATGGAAGAAACTGCCAATTGGGCAATTAAACTTGCTCAAAAAGTTGGAGAATCTACCAAAATACCGGTTTACCTGTATGGAGAGTCCCAACCCAATAAAAAACGTCATGTATTATCTGTTATTAGAGCAGGTGAATACGAAGGATTCTTTGAAAAAATTAAAAAACCTGAATGGAGACCTGATTTTGGGCCTCAAGAATACAATGCAAAATCTGGAGCGACTACCATTGGTGCTCGTGACTTTTTAATTGCTTACAACATAAACCTAAATACCAAATCTACTCGAATCGCAAATCGGATTGCTTTTGATGTAAGAGAAAATGGAAGAGTAAAACGTATTGGCAACCCTTATACAGGGAAAATTGTTACTGACGAAAATGGAAAAACAGTTCGTGAACCTGGAACATGTAAGGCTGTTCAAGCTGTTGGATGGTACATTGATGAGTATAACGTTGCACAAGTAAGTGCAAATCTGACAAACTATCGTATCACTCCAATACATACTTTTTTTGATGAGGTCCAAAAAAGTTGTATAAAAAGAGGAGTTCGAATAACAGGTAGTGAGTTAGTAGGACTAATTCCCCTAAAGGCAATGTTAGATGCGGGTAAACATTATCTAAAAAAACAGGGCAGGTCCATAGGAGTTAGTGAGGAAGAACTTATCCATATTTCTATCAAGTCGATGGGGCTTGATGAATTAGGTCCATTTGACCCTAACAAAAAAATTATTGAATACCAGCTTAAGAATGATAGTGATGAGCATTTAATTAACCTATCAGCAGAAAAATTAGCACAAGAAACCGCTTCAGAAAGTATGGCACCTGGAGGTGGAAGTATATCCGCATATGTAGGTTCACTGGGTGTTTCACTTGGCACAATGGTCGCAAATTTATCAGCCAATAAACCTGGTTGGGAAGAAAAACTAAGTACGTTTTCTGATTGGGCTGAGGTTGGACAAACCATTCAAAAAGAATTATTATTTCTTGTAGATGAAGACACAAGATCTTTTAATCAAATTATTGATGCCATTCGAATGGCAAAAGATACAGAACAAGAAAAGAAAATTAGGTTAGATGCTATACAGAATGCTAGTAAGTATGCTGCTGAAGTTCCATTCAGAGTAATGCAAACAAGCTATAAATCACTTGATTTATTAAAAGCTATGTTAGAAATTGGTAATCCAGCATCTATCACCGATACTGGTGTCGGAGCCTTGTGTTGCCTTACTGCAATTGAGGGTGCATATATGAATGTAAGAATTAATACTAAAGATCTCGACGATACAGAATTTACTGACACACTTAACCAAAAAGCAAATAACCTCATGACACAAGCTAGGGAAAATCTTAGCTTGATTATAGACCAGGTTCATGCATCTATCCAATAAAGTGGATTTTTTTGACAAAAGTGACCATTCTTTATCATTAAAATTCTTTATAATTGTGCCTTGCGAGCAATGAATATACCTACATCAACTATTATGAAAAAATTTCTAATTCTATTTATCATATCCATAGGTTTCAATACCTATGCACAGCAAGACCCCTATTACACTCATTTTAAAGACGTAATTCAGGCTTACAATCCAGCTGGTGCAGGACATGGTAAGGGAATGATATGCGTTAGTGGACTAACTCACCACCAATGGAGAGATTATACTGACGATACAGAATTAAGAGGAACGGATATCACCAGTGATTTACCAGGTCAAGATGTTGCTCCAGTTACATATAACATGAATATAAATTCTGTATTCAATCTAGGTAAATCTGGCGATCAATTTTTAGGTGCTGGTTTGTCCATCATTGATGATAAAATTGGATATTCAAAGTCGACTTCAATCATGGCTAATTTAAATTGGCGTAAGCAATTCCAGGGAGGATTCAACGAGATTGCTGTCGGTCTTGGAGTTGGAGGTACGCAATGGGGATGGGATAATCCAAAATTTAAGGCAAAAGATTTATCTGACCCTAATATTCCTATCAGCGGTGCTAACGAAATGAATTTGGATATGAATGTTGGTTTGTTATACAAACAACAACAATTAGGTGTTAGCTCATTCAAAAATTTCTATGCTGGTTTTTCTGTGACAAATGTTAATCAAGCCCAATACTCCGTTACAGTTAATACAGCCGACCAACAAACAAGAGATCTAAAAATGTCTTATGTGCCCCACTATTACACTATTGTTGGTAGTGATTTCGAAATGGGTAACGTTACATTAGAACCTGCTATTTTAGCTAAGTATGGTTTGCTTCAAGGATCATACAAGCCTCAAGTAGACTTGAACATGACTGCATTATTTGCAAATACATTCCGAGGAGGATTAGCATACAGACAATGGGCAAATAGCGATGCAATTTCTGTCTTGCTTGGTTATCAAAAAGACAACATCAAAATTGGATATTCATACGATATCACTGTATCAAATATTCAAAAAGTGAGTAATGGTACACATGAAATATTTGTAAGGTATTGTATCCCGATATCTGTTGCCCCTCCAACCAAGCTAATTAGAGAAAGTGTTAGATTCCTTTAATTAAGCTTTAAGATTTCAATTTAGATACTTAAAAGATTTTTTCTTCGTTAAATACCCAAGCAATGTAAATATTGTTGTTTTTCTCAACAATTAAACGTTATTTTGTCAAACTTTTAAAAGAGTAATTATATATGAAATATACAGCTAAAGCATTAGTAATTATGGCATTCCTTACCCTAATTGGTTGTGGAATGGGTGACAATGGTGAACTAATCGGTGTACAAGGTAGAAGACCTTGGTTTCACCCACAGCCTTACGGAACAGTATATATTCCAACTGGAACATTCCACACAGGACAAAGTGATGAAGATATCTTCCACACCTACATAGCACCTAATAAACAAGTTTCGGTTGTCGCTATGTGGATGGATGATACTGAAATTACAAATAATGAATATCGCCAGTTCGTAGCATATG
>JAKMFK010000051.1 GCA_022425465.1 Bacteroidia bacterium
CTAGAATAGTCATTCTATTTTGAGCTATGGGTCTATTTTCAGTTCTTGTCATGAGTTTATCAAAATCTTTTTCGATAATCTGATTGATTCCATTTGATGAGGCAACCACAAGAAATCCACCTAGTGCCAATGCACTAACTAAAAGCCAATCAATTTCATTTTCCACCCCTAACAAGTAACCTAAAATTGACGAAAAAACTACTGTAAACGTTAGCCTGAATTTAACCAATTGGCTATAGTCAGCCATTTTGGATTTAAACCCTACTGTTTTTGTATGTATTGCTGTTGTTTTCAATGGGTTAATTGTTAACTTTTAATGGTTTTAAAAAACTAGTGCAAATATAAAATTGTAAAACATAAATACCTGCACCAAAACTAATATGAAATAGTTTTGAAATTTCTATGAATGATTCAATTAATGATACTGGACCAATGATGATTTGAGCTATTGTGAGAAATACGATAATCTTCGCATATTTAACTACTTTTCCATGCTTTGGTACTCTAATTAATTGAAGAATACTCAAAGACATAATGATTACACCTAAAATTCCATGGTAATAGAGATTAGGATAGAGGGATTCAATAGTTTGGTCCAATGTCATTACTCCAAAGTTTAGGTCATAAGTCTCCCTTACAAATGCACCTATAATCACTTGAATACTGGCAAATAGTAGAAATAAAATGCTGATTTTTTTATTTTGAAAATTTACTTGGGACGAATTATTGATATATCTGCGAGCAACTATAAAGAAGCTGATAGAAGCAAAAGCGGCAATAAAATGAGCTGTAACTATTCCACCAATGAGATTACTATTAACAACAACAGCTCCCAATAGAGCATTGAAAATGACAGCTATGAACCCTAAAAAAGTAAATAAAAATACTCTCCAGTTTTTTTTAAAGTATTGTAATGAAAGTAGGGTGCATATAAAAACAATTATACCCGTCAATGCACCCCATAGTCTGTTGATGTATTCGACATAGGCCTTGATTACATTGAATTTATGACTTTCATTTAATTGTGTTGCTTGTTGAATTTTTTCTGCCTTATTTGAAAATCCAAAAAAATGTAGAAGTTGAGTGAATCGTTTAGTCTTTTTAAGTCGCTGATCTTTATAGTATTCCTCATAATTTTTTGGCAAATCACTTTCTGATGTAGGAGGGACGTATTGTTCAAAGCATTTTGGCCAATCTGGACATCCCATTCCGCTACCTGTACTCCTCACTAAGCCACCAATCACGAATAACATGAATATGAAGAAGATGGAGAGCCAGTTTAATAATCTATAATTTTTTGAATTCATAGATGGAATCGGATAAAAAAAGCCATCTTAAGATGGCTTTCATTTATATTGTGTTGGGTTTTAGCCAATTTTTTATGAGTGTAAACAAGGTTACTGCCTCGGATTTTGGCTTTTTACTTGATTTTTTTACCTTGGATTTTGGTGACTCAAATAATTCTTCCTCAACTCCTTCGTCAGGAACATTCTGCATCATGAAATCTTCATCATAAGCAGGGTTACTATAATCATATGCCCATCGATATACGGTAGGAATTTCTCCAGGCCAATTTCCGTGAATTCTTTCCTCTGGAGTTGTCCATTCCAATGTATTTGCTTGCCAAGGATTTGTTCCAGCTTTTTTACCAATAAAGATGCTGGAAAAGAAATTATATAGGAATATGATTTGTGCTATGCCTCCAAGAATTGCAGCTAAGGTCATTACAACATTGACATCAAACCATACTCCATACTCAGGAAGTAAAGTAAAAGCATAGTATCTTCTTGGAACCCCTGCAAGTCCCATAAAGTGCATAGGGAAAAACACCAAATAAGCAGAAATGAAAGTAAACCAAAAATGAATATAACCCAGAGGTTTATTCATTAATCGGCCAAACATTTTAGGGAACCAGTGGTAAATTCCAGCAATCATTCCAAAAATTGCAGCACATCCCATAACTATGTGGAAATGACCAACAACAAAATAAGTGTCATGCAATTGAATATCTAGGGTTGCGTTTCCAAGAAAAATACCAGTTAGACCTCCAGAAATAAAGAACGATACTAAACCAATAGCAAACATCATTGCATTCGTGAATCGAATATTTCCTCGCCACAGTGTTGCTAGGTAATTAAATGTCTTAACGGCTGATGGAACAGCTATAATAAGTGTTGTTACTAAGAATACGGCACCGAGTAGTGGATTCATTCCTGTAATAAACATATGATGCCCCCATACGATAAACGACAAGAAAGCAATACCCATTAGTGAAATTACCATAGCGGTATATCCAAAAATTGGTTTTCTTGAATTGACTGCAATGATTTCAGATGTAATACCTAAAGCAGGCATGATGATAATATACACTTCAGGGTGACCAAGGAACCAAAAAAGGTGTTGGAAAAGGATAGGACTACCACCAGTGTGTTCTAATGCTCCAGCAGAACCCAAATAAATATCAGATAAGTAGAAACTAGTTCCAAAACCTCTATCAAATAAGAGAAGTAAACCTCCGCCCAAAAGTACAGGGAATGATAATAGTCCGAGGACTGCTGTTAAGAATAAAGCCCATACAGTTAGAGGAAGTCTAGTCATAGACATCCCTTTCGTTCTCATATTAAGTACTGTACTAATATAGTTGATACCACCTAGTAGAGATGAGGCAATGAACAAAACTATAGCAGTTAGCCATAGGGTCATTCCCATTCCAGATCCTGGCATTGCCTTGGGAAGAGCACTTAATGGGGGGTAGATTGTCCAACCTCCAGAAGCTGGTCCAGTTTCAACAAAAAGTGAAGCCAATAGAACAATACTACTCAAAAGGAAGAACCAGTAGGATAGCATATTCATAAACGGCGAGGCCATGTCTCTAGCTCCTATTTGAAGGGGTAAAAGTAAATTAGCAAACGTACCACTGAGACCAGCAGTAAGAACATAAAATACCATTATTGTTCCGTGCATGGTAACAAGGGCCATATAGTATCCAGCATCTAGCTTACCATCTGGAGCCCATTTACTTCCAAAGAACCATTCTAGAATTGGAAATGATGTGTCTGGATAAGCAAGTTGAAGTCTGAAGGCGATAGACATTGCCATTCCTATGACACCCATTATTATTCCGGTGATTAAAAATTGCTTGGATATCATCTTATGATCCATGCTGAAAACATACTTAGACAAGAATGTTTCTTCGTGGTGATGATCTGCGTGTGCAACTGATGAACTCATATTTTTATTTAATCTTAAATTTAATTTATTGCTAAAATTTCACTTTCGGGAGTTAGATTTTCATCATCATCTCCTTCATTATTTTCTTTTTTCACGAACAAACCAGTTTGTTGGTTTATCCATTTATTGTAGGATGCCTCATCTTCAACCACGACTTTCATCTTCATATTGAAATGAGCATTCCCACATATTTTATTACAAATTAGATAGTAATCAAATTCAGGGTCTCCCTTGATAGCCCTCATTTCTTCTGTTGACTTGATAGGAGTGAAGGTAAATTCAGTTGGAAGTCCAGGCACTACATTCATTTGTGTTCTGAAATAGGGTAGATAGGCTGAATGAATAACATCTCTTGCTCTAAATTTGAGACGTATAGGCTGATTTTTTACAAGATGAATTTCCTGTACAACTTGATCGTCATCACCTTCACCAGTGAACATAGAACCTTCGTTTATTTTTAATGCACCAGCAAGTCTCTCAATTTGTGTATTTCTTGCACGAATGGTAAGTCTCAGATCATTTTCAATATCACCCGACTCATAGGAATGAATTTTTTTCAAGTGATTTTCGCGATCTTCTCCAACTCGCCCACCAAGTGTAAACTTCAATTTAGCTAGCTCCTTAGGAATCTTGGAAATTGTTGTTTCCATTGAGGATATATCTTCTTTAAGTTCTTTGATTAATTCTGTAGCATGTTCTCTGTTGGCTACTCCTAGAGGGTTTATTCCGTTGATAAGATTATAATTTGCCTTACCAAGCTTTCCATCCTCCCCAGGATATCTTGCATTCCAACCAAACTGGTAGGCAAACACTTCAATTTGTTTTGCATTTTTACTATCGTCAGAACGTAAAATTTTGTTCCACATTTTAAAACCTCCAGAGACAAGTACAGCAAGAACAACAGCTGGAATCAATGTCCAAACATACTCTAAGTTATTATTGTGAGACAAGAAGTAAGCTTTTCTTCCGGGCTTTTGACGGTATTTAAAAGAAAAGAAAAATAGCAGAAACTGGGTAATGAAGAAGACAGGCAAAGTAGCTATCCAAGTCCACCTCATCATTTTATCCATTTCAATACCATGTTCAGATGCAGATTCGGGTAATAAATACTTGCTGTGAATGCTGTATTCGAAAATTACTAGGCCAAAGAAGCCTACTAGAAAAACCAACATCATAAAGGCATTGATGTTATTCCAATTAATGACTTCTCTTCCTGTTACATTGGAAACTAACTCTAGAATCCCAAAAATCATGATAATGATTAGGAATATGAGAA
>JAKMFK010000071.1 GCA_022425465.1 Bacteroidia bacterium
TTCGTACCAACTTGCCATTTCAGGCAAGAAAACCAATGTACCAAAAACACCACCAAGAATAAAAAAGAGTATTAGTCCAATAAGAAAGGTAATTACATATTTTTTCATTTTGTAAATATATAAAAAAACAAAAAAAGCCCCGCAAAAATGAGAAGCTCCTTGATTTTGTTGGTAGAGTCTTTGAGACTCTTATCGAATCTTTAGACTGAAGAGCCTTATTCCTTCTCTAAAGTCTTAATACGTTCCAACAACAGTTGAAGTTGTTTCTGAAAGTCATTTTTTTGCTGTTCAATAGTCGCTTGTTGCTCTTCTTCATTCGCTTTTAGCTCTGTTATCATTTCTTGCTGTTCTTGCATAGCCTTGACAAGTGGCACTACAAATTCAGCATAGCGAATACCGTATAAATCTGTTTCATTCTCAGGAGCACTTACCCCATCAAAATCAAAGCCTACTTTTTTTGCAGCTGTTTCAACCTCTTGAGCAATAAATCCTGTTCGAACTATGCTTGAAGATTCAAGATAATCTGCATCCGATAGCATACGTCTTTCTTTAATGCTATCTGGCATTAATTGCATTGTTATTTCATCTTGCTTTCTGGTATTAAGTGTATAGGTAACGGGTCTAAGCTCAGATATAAAAGAAAGTCCTGGCACAGCTTCTCGAACATTTTCTTTGATACGTCCATCACTTAAATTAGTCCAAGCTACTTGTCCTCCTATTCTAGATACAGATGAATTACCTATTCTTACTCTATTACTCGCACTTACTGAAGTCCCATTTCCTAAAGCTGTGGCGTTAGACAGGTTGTTCGCGACAACATCAGCTAAAAAACCGAGAGCGGTATTATAAGACCCTGTTGAATTGGAATGAAGAGAAAAATAACCATTTGCGGTATTGCGAGACCCTGTTGTATTGGAAAAAAGAGAAAACACACCATTTGCGGTATTGTCAGACCCTGTTGAATTGGAATAAAGACTTCGATAGCCATATGCGGTATTGTTTTGCCCTGTTGTGTTGGAATAAAGACTATAAATAGCACATGCAGTGTTGTAAGACCCTGTTGTGTTGGAGTAAAGGCACATATAACCATTTGCTGTGTTCAAAACCCCAGCGTTAAAAAAAAGAGCTTTAACACCTGTAACTGTGTTATAATTTAAATTATAATTAGCCGGAGCTTTACCTCTTCCGATTGTAAACCACTCACCAGTTACTCCAGTATATGTTTCTATGGCTCTATTGTCTGTATTATATATCTGTAGTCCCGTCGCAGGAGAGGAAATAGCATCTCGCTGTGAAGTTGTCATGCGTGGTGGCAATAGCCCCTTTGTTGTTGAGGTTACATCCAATTGAGAGGAGGATGCTGGTGAGCTAGTTCCAATACCTACTTGAGCATAAGAAATAGTTGCTGTAATTAATAAAGTTACAAGTACAATATACCGTTTAAAGATAGGTGATTTATTAATATAAAAATATTGTTTCATTATAAACTTATAAAATTCTTTTCATAATTTTTAAAAATATATTAAATAAACAAAAGCTAGTCGTATAATATGCTAATATTAATTTTATTGAACTATTGACAATGCAAGATAAACAAAAAAGTGAAATAGTGAGCTTAAACTCAACTATTCCGCTATGGTACAGTGTTTGAGATTGTTATCGAATCTTTAGGCTGAGGATCAAGTCAAATCAAATTAGTTGGTTCGATAAATCCTATTGAGTAGAATCTATGAGACTGTTATCGAATCTTTAGTCTAAAAATTTAGACCAACAAAATTTATTAGTTCGATAAATCGCATTTAATAGCAAGAATCCAATAAATCTTATTTATCGAACAGCTATGATAAATTATAAATCAAGTTCTTATCTTTTTTTTAATATACCTGTTAAAAACTCAATTACATTTGAAGGAGGTTTAACACCGTTAACGCCTGTTTTAACTAAAGATTCTCCAGGGTCCATATATGTTCCAAATAACTTATCCCAAAATACTAAGTTAGCTGAAAAATTCATATCAAAGTGTTCTTTTTTACAAGAGTGGTGAAAATGATGATATCTGTTGTCAACTAAAATATTTCTTAGCGGTCCAAGATGAAAGTTACTTTTTTGGTGGACAAAGTCATCGTGAGAGGCTTGCCAAATCAAAATTAATAATATAGATTCATATTGTAATGACAATAATAAAGAAATAATAATAACACCCAAAGATTCAATAAAAGACTCAATAGGATGGGTGTAGTTATTAGCAGCTTGTAAATCTTCGATTGAATGATGAACTTGATGAAAATGCCATAAAATAGGTATTTTGTGGGACAAATAATGAGTTATCCAAAGTGATAGATCTAACAAAACAAAGCCAATAATTGATAGAATTGTTGTGGTAAAACCTCCAAATATTTGCTCGACATCTTTTTGATTAATTGTTATTAAACTTCCAAAATTCAACTGAGGTATTATTTTAGAAATGAACACAGTTAGAAATAAAATAATCCAGATTTTTATACACTTAAATAATGTAGCTTTTATTAATAACTTCCAATTTTTTGGAATTCCATGATGATATATTTCAACAAGTAAAAATACTATTGTCAAAAAAAGCATTCTACTTATTGTTAAGCCCAAATAACCAATTATACTAAATAATCCTACAATTAAAGTACTGGAATCATTTGCATGAAACGTATTTTTAATATTTTGAGTTAATTCCCCATAAAATGAATTAATATCAGGAGATGTTTGAACTACAAGTAGACTAGCACCAACTAAAATCAAAATGAACATAAAATATTCTAAATATTTGCGCCTAAGATTCATAATGCAAATTTAATAAATATCTATGAAATTTTATTTAAAAAATGACGCTTGAGGTATGAATCACTTTAGCCTACGGACAAACAAAAAAGCGGAATAGTTAGCTAATATTCAACTATTCCGCTCTGGTAGCACGAATCCGATAGACCCTATTTATCGAACAACGATGATAAATTGATAAATCAATTAATTTTTACTCTATGAACCCTGTAAATACTAGGAGTGTTCTGTAACCTTTTTCATCTTCATTGAATTAATGCAACAAAAAACCAATGTATTGGAGAGATATTTCCCATTATAACCCATCCATTTTATTAAAATTATCGAACCTACAGGTTATAAACTTATAACTTTATAACTCAACTCCTGTAATAAAGCTATTGCTCAATCTTAATGTATACTAGTATACATGTATACATCAGGTTCGATTCTTGTTGGGTTGCATGGGTATTTGTAACGTTAATGCTTAATAAGTAAATTATAATAATACATATATGTATTTTAATAAAAAATAATGTATATTTGAAAACCATGAAATACCCCGAAATAGACCAGTATTATGCCGATCCATCAGTAGAGAATAGAGATAAACTCATGGATATACTGGGCCAAGAACATTTCAAGATATCTGATCTGGGTGTTACATCACGAGTATTTTCCAACTGGAAGCTTAAAAATATTATTCCTAAGGTTGATGAGAGACAATGGGTACGACTTAATCTATTTGAGTATTTCTGGATCCAAATCATCAAAGATCTTAGAGCTTTAGGCCTACCATTAAAGTTGATTGAAAAGGTAAAAGACCAGCTTTTTAATCACCTAAGTTTTAGAGAAGTTTTGTTTGATGAACAGGGAGATTTTCGGGATGATGATTTAAGAAAAAGTATAGGTGTTATATCAGATGAAGAATATGAACAATTTAAATCTCACATGCTCAATAAAAGTGATGATGAAAATGTATCTTCATTTTTAAATGCTTCCATCCCATTGTTCTTTTTCATAGTTGTAAATGTGCTTTTTGATCATGCTGACATCAAACTCACTATTAATCAAGATGGCGAAGTAGATTTTATACCAAAAGAACTTGACATGAGTAATTACGTAAATGAGGCCATTAAAACGGGCCCATTAGTCGTGCTCTCATTAAAACGATATGTCTATACGCTCATGTCAGAGCCTGCTCAAGTATCCACAGCACAGCAACTTGGATTACTCAATGAGGTAGAATCAGAGGTAATTAAAGCCATGAGAGAAAACAAGTTGAGGGAACTTATAATCACCTTTGATCCAGAAGGGAATCATAAAGACCTTACCTACACCTGGAAAAAATCAATCAAACAAGAGGACATGGAAAGTGTCTTAAACCAATTTTTAGGTAAAAGTCATGTATCACTGACCATGAAATCCAATGACGGAAAAACTGTTCAGTATGAGTATCAAAACCGAAAACGAATAAAGAATTAAGAATTATGGCATTGAATAACCCAAGCCTATCCAATCATCCGCTAATGAGAAACAGAAACACTGCTCAAAGGCACAATCATAAACGATTATGCAAAAGAAAAGATCCATGGGCATCACCTTGGAGGAACTTAGCAAGATGGATGGGTTTAATGAGCTTACGAAGGCAGAACTAGAGGAAGCACTAAAATTTATCCAAGTCATGACAGAGCTTCTTCATAGCCTTAATATTAAGTAGTCAATACAAAGGAAGAATGTGATCTAAGATTACAGATTAGATAGAATTAGAAAGAACTAAAAAGAATAAAATAAAAGAAACAAAATGAGTAGCAGATTACATGCATTTGGAAAAGGAAAGATAAATCGACAACATCAGTCTAGTACAGCAGTTGCTTATACTCGGGTATCTACCAAAGAGCAAGCAGACAATAACCAGAGTTTAACCACGCAGTCCAATCATATCCATAATTATGCTCAACGACATAAAATACAAATAGTACAACAGTTCGGGGGCACCTATGAGTCCGCTAGAACCGATGAAAGAAAAGAGTTCAAACAGATGATGGCCTATGTAAAAAAGCACAATATTGGTTTAATCTTAGTTTATTCATTTGATCGGTTTTCTAGATCTGGAGCCAATGCCGTATATATCACGGATCAGTTAAAATCAAATAACATACAAGTAGTCTCAGTTACCCAGCCAGTAGATGCCACTACCTCAGCTGGAGAACTACAGCAAAACATACAGTTCATCTTTGCTCAGTATGACAACCAACAACGACGAGAAAAGTGCATGGCAGGTATCCGTCAGATGCTTTCTAATGGAGACTGGCCCACTAAGCCTCCCATGGGATACGACACCCTCAAGATAAATGGTAAACGAACCATAGTTATCAATGAAAAAGGGAAGTTACTGGGCCGAGGACTAAGAAAAAAGCTTAAAACCGATTTAACTTTTAAAGAATTAAGTGAGTGGTTAAAAGCCAGAGGGCTTTATGTATCCAACAAGCAACTATCCATCATCGCCAGAAATGTATTTTACTGCGGATATATGTCACATACCGCATTAAATGGAGAGGTGGTTAAAGGAAACCACCAAGGAATTATATCCAAAAAGGAGTTTTTAGCACTGAATGATCGGTTAAAAGCTCGATTTAAAGACCGTAAAAAAGTCAATAAAAGCAATATCCCTGCGGTTCCGCTAAAAGGTCACCTTAAGTGCTCCAAATGCTCAACCAACTTGACTGCGTATTTAGTCAAATCAAAAAATCTATGGTATTACAAGTGTAATACCCATGGATGCAAGCAAAACATTAGTGCAACTAAAATACACCAGCACTGGAAAAGCACCTTGACTGATCTTCAGCTAGATCCCAAGTTTATTGAACCCATAGCACAGAACTTTATTCTAACCCTTGATATAGAAAAGGATAACTACGAAAAGGATCGGCAAGTTATTATTCAACAGGTTAAAGAGTACAAAAAGCAAATTCAAACCGTTGAGGACAATTATGCACTTGGAAAAATAACAGAGGAAGTCCAAACTCGAGTGTTAGCTGATATTAGAGATAAGCTCTTTCCATTACAAGCAGAATTGGCCAAAGGTGTTTTTCAATTATCGAACCACGAAGAAATGGTAGTAAGTGCTGTCACTAACTTAACTAATCTGCTGACAATGTGGGAGAAACAAGATTTAATGGGTAAGAAGTTACTTGCAAAAACACTCTACCCAAGCGGAATAGTAGTAGACCGAGAAAATATACTTTATCGAACCCAAAATCAAAATGTATTTATTGAGTACATCCAAGACATAACGGGCAATTACGGACGAACAAAAAAGCGGAATAGTGAGCTTAAACTCAACTATTCCGCTCTGGTAGCCCGTAGGGGAATCGAACCCCTCTTACCAGGATGAAAACCTGGCGTCCTAGCCGATAGACGAACGGGCCATTAATGCTCGTACCACTCAAACTGATGTCTAAGTGCTGTCCGGCTCCGAAACCTTCGGAAGACATGTTTAAACGCTTTAATAAAGAACAATGAAAATACTTTTTGCGTTTGGGAATGCAAAAGAAATATTAAACTTTAATTTATCAAACAATTATTTATTTTTTTGACACAACTATTTTGAGGCTATTTTTAAAAAATAGTTAGGTTTGCAGTCCAATAAAAACATAAAGTAATCTTAATTATAACATCATCATGAAAATAGCCATCAATGGTTTCGGGAGAATTGGAAGACTAGCTTTTAAAATACTTTTAGAAAAACCCAATGTAGAAGTTGTTGCTATCAACGACTTGACAGACAACAAAACACTTTCACATTTACTTAAATATGATTCAGTTCAAGGTAGATTTAACGGTTCTGTGGATTACACAGATACGCATTTGATTGTTAATGGAGTTTCCATTCGAGCAACTGCTGAAAGAGACCCTGCTAACCTGCCATGGAAAGAATTAGATATTGACGTTGTGCTTGAAAGTACAGGATTTTTTAGAAGTCCTGAGGGTGCTGGTAAGCATATTGAAGCAGGAGCTAAAAAAGTAGTTATATCTGCCCCAGCTTCTGGAGATATCAAGACAGTAGTT
>JAKMFK010000090.1 GCA_022425465.1 Bacteroidia bacterium
AGCTTATTTGAGTGGCTCTGGATATTTAAAACAAAATACATTAAGATCACTTAGCTATGAAAATTTGTTTCTTGGTAATAATGCTATTTATTCCAACCCCTATGTTTGGACTTTCAACACTGGTATGAATGGGACGTTCAACAAGATAGTACAACTGGGAATAGACATAAAACACGAGCTTATCGAGGACCAGTACTTCTTTGTAAATGACACAAATGATTTGCAAAATTTTGTGACAATCTCTGATGATTTAAACAGAACCACACTATCGGGTGAACTCAAAGTTGATCTGAATAAAAAAACTACATTTAACTTGGTAGGTAACTACTACTCCTACTCGACCGTTAAAGAAAAAGAAGCATGGCATATGCCAAATTATGATGTATCATTTATTGCTAAAACTAATATTGGAAATAAAATATATCTGACAGGAAGTTATTTCATGACAAGTACCCGTGAAGCAATCAACCTTAGAAATACTCAAAATACTTTAGATGGAATTAATGATATTAATATTGCTTTTGAGTACCGATACAAGACCAATATTTCAGGATTTTTAAATATTAATAACATACTCAACAATCGCTATGAGATGTGGAATAATTATAGATCTCAAGGTTTAAACATACTAGCTGGTATTTCATTTTCACTTTAATGATATTTCAAATGGAATTTGATCATCTAATTTCTTAATATTGCATGATAATGAATTTGACAAAAGAAATATTATTCCTGTTATACAAACACAACTGCGTAATAGTCCCAAATTTGGGTGCTTTCATCCTTAATGACAAATCAGCTGAAGTAAATACATTGACCAACTATGCATCACCAAAAAATAGGATAGTTACCTTTAATAGTCAAATTTTAAACAATGATGGTTTACTTGCCAATCATATCAAATTAAAATTAGGTATCTCTTATGAGGATGCCGTTAGAAAAATCACAACATTCGTTTCCGATTTTAAAAAGAAGTTATCTGGACAAAGAAATTTAGGCTTTGATCAGATAGGAACTTTTTACATGACTAATGAGGACAAGTTAATTTTTGTTCCCAATCATCTGAGCAACTTCAGTATGGAATCATTTGGGTTGCCCAAGATTAAACTTGAATCTCATATTCATGCTAAAAATGTAGAGCTCGTAAAAGTTGAATTAAAAGCAAAACCTCAACACAAAACTTACCAGGTATCTCCTAAAAAACAGGAAACTATCAAGGTCCGAAAAGAAAAAGCTCAAGTAAGAAAAGTAGAATCTAAATCACCAACAAGACGTTCAAAACATCGTTTGAGGGTGATTAACTTTTTAGGATCTTTCTTCTTAATCGCCATGGTCATCAGCTTGATTAATTTTGAATTAAAATTATCAAACTCAGACTACGATCAAAATTTAGCCTCAATCATTGATAGCACACCTATTGAAACTATTAAAACGTTTTCACTTGAAATTGAGACACCTCACAAAATTTATGCTGAGGTAAAAAACAAAAATGAAGCTAACAATCTTAAAAACCAGCTTTCATCTAAGTACAAACAAGTTGAAACTATCCAAGAAAAAGACGGAGGGTTTAAAGTATTTATCATTTCTTTTTCTGATAAAGAGTTAGCAAAAGAATATAAAAAGCTTCTCCAAAATAGAATGAATCAAAAACTATCATTAGAATAAAATGAATATACTTCTTCAAATCGTTCAAAATGAAACGGCTTTAACAGACTCTATTACAACTTCAGAAAATTCTACATCTACTGCCTTGGATGCTGTTAGCTTAATTATGAAAGGTGGCATAGTTATGATACCCATAGCCATTTTAAGTATCATAGCAGTTTACCTCACTATAGAGCGGTATTTCACAATCAAAAAGGCTGGAATCCTCGACTCAAAATTCATGAGCAATATCAAGGGTATGGTACTAGATGGCGATATAAAAAGTGCACAAACACTTTGCCATAGCAATGGGACTCCTATTGGTTTGATGATCGAAAAAGGACTATCTCGTATTGGTAAGCCACTAAAAGATATCAGTGTTGCTGTTGAAAATGTTGGCAAATTAGAAGTTTATAAACTAGAAAAAGGGATGCCCATTTTAGCAACGATATCTGGAGCTGCACCCATGCTTGGATTTTTAGGAACGGTAACTGGAATGATACGTACTTTTAATCAAATGCAAGATAGCGGGCAACAAATTACAGCAGATTTACTTAGCGGAGGGATTGGAGAAGCTATGATGACAACCGTAGCTGGGCTTATTGTTGGGATATTTGCCTACATAGGATATAATTTACTTTCTAGTATGATTAACAAGGTAGTTTATAAAATGGAAGCTACATCTGTTGAGTTTTTAGATATTCTTCACGAACCAGCATAAATCATGAATCTCCGACCCAAGAGCAGAATAAGTACAGAATTCAATGCGTCAAGCATGACTGATATTGTATTTCTCTTACTCATATTTTTTATTATTATCAGCTCTGTCGTGAAAGATCCTGCCCTAAAGTTAGTTCTTCCTAAAGGCGTTAATAATGTAAATCCAGTAAACAAAGTAATCGTTGTATCGATAGATCAAAACTTAAATTATGCAATAGATGACTATAAAACTACCTACGATCAATTATCAACAGATCTTCAAACCCAACTAAAAAATACACCTAAAGCTACAGTAAGTATACGAGGAGATAAAAATATTCGTTATGAAGACGTCATGAATGTTGTCATGATGGCCGATAAGTTAGGAGCGAAAGTGGTTTTAGCTCTTGATGGAAGTAAGTAAATAGCTCAATCTAAGATGATAAATTTAAGTAGATCTGAAGATAAAAAAGCTCTAGTAGGTACAATTACAGTATACCTTCTATTATTCCTCTTACTTATTTTAATGTCTATGTTTAACGCCTGTTCTGAAGTTGATGCAGAGGAAATAAATTCTGGTGGAGTTGC
>JAKMFK010000132.1 GCA_022425465.1 Bacteroidia bacterium
TAAAAACATTGGACAGCGATGGTCCAGTTTTAGTAGATGTATATAAAGGAATTCGAACAGAAATATCTGTTCGCGACTTGAAACCAAAATCAGCAACAGCCATTTTCCCAGCCCAAAACCTTATTGATAAAAAAGATGAGATTGAATATTATTTTGGTGGTGCCGAGTTTACACAGGTCAAACTAAAGTCGGGCTTCATAAAGTTGAAAGTGGAGTCAACAGTAGAAGAGGCTATTGTTTTAGACTATAGTCTCCCCAATAGCTTTAAAAATGGAGAGCCAGGAACCCCACTTAGCAAAACATGGACGGTTCCACCAGCAAAAAAGGGTGAGAAGATTTTTGTAGAGGAAATGTTTCCAATTGGCGGATATACTATCTATTTTTGGGGGAAAAGCAATTTAGAAAATCCGACATTTAATCATGTATATACAGAGCTTATTGCGAGAATTGAATATTCGGGGATTCTTAGAACACTTTCTTTGGAGGACAAAATAAGAGTGGAGTTGGGTTTGGTAGATTTGATTCCCGAGTTAATAATTGGAGATCCGGGGAGACACGAGCTGTCATCGAACGATACTGTTGGGTTAAAATTGTTTGACAACATTAGTGGGGATTTAAGTCTTGAAGACGCCAAAATGAACCTGAATTTTTATAACAGCTTTGGTATTGAGACATTGCTTGATGTAAAGGAGATTAAGGGACAAAACACCAGAAACGGAAAAAGTTTAAAATTAATATCTTCCGAATTATTAAACCCAATACTGTTAAAAAAGGCCGTTAACAATCCTCCTTTGGTTGCATATGAATATGACGTAGTGTTAGACAAATCAAACTCCAACTTAAAGCAATTTTTAGAGCTTATGCCCAACAAACTTATGCCAGAAATTGAAGCAGTTGTTAGACCAAATGGAACGATTAACCAGAACGACTTTGCTTTTGATGTGAGCGAACTGCTTATAAACATTAGGTTTGAGATGCCCCTTAAATTTGGTTTAGACAATTTAACGGTTGCTGTCAACGAATCGGTTGCTTTCTTTAGCGACGAAAAAGTCGATAACATCAAAGGCGGTCAACTTATTTTAAAGTTGATTAATGATTTTCCAATTAGTGGCCGCATAAAAATGGTGTTTAAAGATGAAATGGGCGAGCAGCTTTTTGAGCTATTTTCTGGCGATAATTATGAAATGACTGCTGCGGAAGTTGACCCTCAAACAAACAAAACTAAGGCACCAATAGAAAGCGAGCTGATCGCAACTATAACTAAAAATCAAGCTAAACAGTTATCTCAAATAAAAAGCGTAGATTTAGAGGTTTATCTCAATACAGAAGACGCCAAAAGGCACCTGATGTTCTCAGATTATACAATAAATGCTAAATTGATTTCAGATTTTATTTATGAAAACAACTTATAGTTTTTTGTTTTTAACGGTTTTGTTTTTTCCTTTTTGGGCACAAGCTCAAAACGACAGCTTTATTTTTATAAGCGAGAATAGCTGGGGTTACAATAAAAAAGGAATAAAAATAGATGGTGCAGCTTTTGCTGGCTCCAATTCGTTAAACACCCTAATGTTTACTGAAGTTTTAACGCAGCCTACGTTTTCAGAAAAAAGTAAGACTGCTTTTTTGGATGGGAGTCAGTCAAGAACAAATTTGTTCGCATCTAATGTTTGGTGTGTTGAGTTTTACAAGGACTCTAACACACACTTTTTTGTTTGTAACAATAATTTTCAGGCGTTTAGTTCAGAGAAAGATTTTTCAGAGTTATTCTTTTTTGGGAATAGCCCGTTTAGGGGTCAAAAAATATTAACAGACGGGTTAAATTATGTTCAAGCCAATACACTAACAACAGGGCTTGGTTTTAATGTGTTTAAGAGCAAAAAACTCAGAATTAAAAGCACACTAGGGTTTTCATTACTAAACAATTATAGGCAAGTTGACGCCAAGTATTTACATTTGTATACAGCTACAGACGGCTCCTATTTAGACGCGAATTTTGATGGTGTTTCAATTGTTGAAGCCAATGCTGGTATTCAAGGAATAGGCTTATCTTCCAGTTTTCGTGTAGATTATCGAACGAATGAATTGAACACCCTTTCTTTTGTGGCTAACAACATTAACGGGTTTTATTTATTTGACAACCAAGAAATCAAAATAGACACCTCTTTTGTTTTTAGCGGAGTTCCATTTGATGTCTTTGATCCAGATGCTTCTATATCAGGCTACCTTGATTCCGTTTATGGTGAAACAGTTAACCACAACATGGCAACTAAAAAAGGTGCCATGTTGCCGACCCAACTAAAACTGAAATGGACGCATAAATTAAGTTCAAAATCTTCTTTTGTTTCATCTTTTGAGGCCGTCTCTATGGGCAGGCTTGGAGTGTATGCACAATTAGCATTTATAAATAAGCACAACAACAGGTTAAAAATAAAAACGTGTCTTGGTTATGGCAATTTTAGAGGGTTTTCTTGGTGTGAGGCCCTAGAATATAGAGTCAAAGATTATAGTTTTTATTTAGGTGTTAACAATCTTCAAGCGATAGTTGTGCCAACTAAAACCAACAACTACGGTTTGTCTGTTGGATTGTTTAAGCAGTTGTGAAACTGTTTGGTAAGCTTTTCACCAAAAAGAACGAGCTCATCGATTTCAGCCATACTCATAACGCGGAAATAGCGAAAAACTAGGACAACATTATCGTTACTTTCAATGTGATACTTGTCGTTTTGGTTAACAAAGTCCCTTAGTTCTTTATTAAAAAACTGCTTAATTTCTGCTTTGTTTTCTCCCTTAACAGAAAATCGAGTATTAAAGTCTTCTTCTATGGAAATATCTTCTTTTATTGCTAAATCCAATAGTCTACTAAAGATACGCTCCTTATCCAGCTCAAAATTAGGTACATTGCCATTAAATCGAACAGAAAGCATGGTCATGTTGTGAACTTCCGCAGCCATTAAAGCACCTTCATCAAAGGTGATGTCAACAACCTCCCATGAAATTTCGTTTTGATAGCTACCAACAACTCTATTTTTTAGATATTCAATGGGTCTTGTTTCAAAAAATTTATTGGACTTTAAATAATCAGTATTCCAATTTATTTCAGGTTCAAATTTCCAGGAGTTTTTAAAGGCGTAGTCACGAAGTTGAGACTGTCTTTTAGAAAGAGGTTTACCAACGCTTTGAGGGAGCACATGGATTGTGTATGGGTGAGAGCTTGTTGTCAGGTGTTCATCAAGACCGACCACCTCGTATTTGCCATTTTGATCGTTTTGATAGTCTTTTCCCCAAGAATTTACAAATTCTAACATCGAGAAATCAATCAACCGTGTTCTTGAAAAGTCAAAAATAATTTGGTCGTCTTTTGGGATATCTTTAAGTAACTTGCGTAGCTTAATAATACTAGTAAAGTTAGCCACACCTTTCACCTTAAGATGATAGTGGTCGTCTATTCTAGCCATGTTAAAATTGGGTTTAGACAAATATTTAAAAAACAACTTTGCAGTCAAATGAGATCGTATAAGATGAATAACCAATGTAAACAATATACCAATTAATATTCCCCTATTGAGGTCTGTCATCAAGGTGGAAACAAGCGTAATGGTTAAAATTAAAAATTGTTCATATCCTTTTAGTCCAGCATCTTTAAAAACCTTTGGAGAGGCCAGTTTGTATCCCGTATATACCAAAATGGCCATTAGGGCAGCTTTAGGGACTAGCATGATGTAATCAGATAGAAGAAAAACAAAAAGTAAGATTAGTGCACCGTGAACAAAATTAGATAAGCGTGTCATAGCCCCATGATTAATGTTTACAGAACTTCGAGCGATAACAGCAATAACCGGTAACCCACCAATAAGTCCCGAAAGGATAGTGCTTAATCCCATTGCCGTTACATCTTTGTTTAAGTTTGTTTTTCTTTTTAGCGGATCAATATTGTCAACCGCCTTTGCAGAGCCAAGGGTTTCAATTGTAGAAACCAAGAAAACAGAAACCACTACCAACCAAAAATTAACACTTCCAATTTTGCTAAAATTTGGAAGTGTGAATATTTCCGAAATATTTAAGTTTGACGGAATCGGAAAATAGATTAGGTCTTTGGTGGCGTTTAAGAAATGTGTTTTTCCAAAAATTGTTGTTTGACCACCAGTATAAAATTGAAAAAACATATAAAGCGGAATAGCCAAAAGCACCAACCAAATTGGTGCAGGAACATATTTTATAAACTTGTTTGTTACCTGTGGGTGTATCGCGAGAATAAATAAGCTATTAAAAAAAATAACAGCAATTAACGGGTTCATGTTAGCGATACTATTAGGTATGGCTATTAGTTTACTAAAGTCGTTCATTTTACCAATTTCTACCCCTAATCCCGGGTGTATTTGTCCAGCAAGAATGATGACACCAATTGCAGCCATCATACCCTGAACAACAGAAGAAGGAATAAAATCAGCCAAACCGCCAAGTTTAAATGTTCCAAAAATAGTTTGTAATATTCCAGCACAAATAAATGCTGCGAGCATATGTTCCCAAGCCCCTAAAACACCCATGCCAGAAACTACAATTCCAATAAGAGCTGGTGACGGACCGTTTATAGATACGTTTCCGCTTCGAACAACTGAAGTAAACACTCCTCCAACAATTGCGGCAAAAATTCCTGCAAGCAGGGCCTCAGGAGGAAGATTCATAGCAATAGCAATTCCTAATGATAAAGGGAGTGCCACGAGAGAAACGCTAAAACCAGCAAGGACATCTTTTCTCCAATACTGTTTGATATTATTTATAGTTGACAATTTTATAATTTAAAATGCCAATATAAACTATATTTTATAAATGGAATGTTAAATTTATGGATACAAGGGAAAATTTAAAGACAACTCGTTAACCTCTTTTTTAACCCTATTAATTATATTGTCATCCTCTGTGTTAGTTAGCACGCGATCTATTAATTCAGCAATTTTTAACATTTCGGCTTCTTTCATCCCGCGAGTAGTTACAGCAGGGGTTCCGATGCGAATACCTGAAGTAATAAACGGAGATCGAGTTTCAAACGGAACAGCATTTTTGTTAACCGTAATGTCGGCCCTAACCAATGTGTTTTCAGCCACTTTTCCGGTTAGAGTGTCGCTTTTTGGCCGAAGATCAATTAACATGAGGTGGTTGTCTGTTCCTCCAGATATAATTTGGTACCCCTTTTTAACCATTGCTCTAGCAAGAGCTTGGGCGTTCCTCATTACTTGCTCACAATACACTTTAAATTCGGGCTGGAGGGCTTCTTGGTAAGCAATCGCCTTAGCGGCTATAATGTGTTCTAAAGGTCCACCCTGTGTACCCGGAAAAACACCGCCATCTAAAATGGAGCTCATTTTTTTAATGTTCCCTTTTGGTGTTTTTAATCCCCAGGGGTTATCAAAATCTTTTCCCATCATAATCATTCCACCCCTTGGTCCACGAAGTGTTTTGTGTGTGGTAGTGGTTACGATGTGACAATGAGGTAATGGGTTGTTTAAAAGACCAGCAGCAATCAATCCTGAAGGGTGAGATACATCAGCGAGCAACAAAGCACCAACACGATCAGCTATTTTTCGAAAACGCTCATAATCCCAATCGCGAGAATAAGACGATGCACCACAAATAATAAGCTTGGGCATGACTTCAAGAGCTTTGGTCTCAACCTTGTCCATATCAATTCTACCTGTGTCTTTTTCAACACCATAAAATGCGGGCTTATAGAGTTTACCAGAGAAATTTACCAGAGAACCGTGGGTGAGGTGCCCACCGTGAGATAAATCAAAACCTAGAATTTGATCTCCAGCTTTTAATACACCCAACATCACAGCAGCGTTCGCTTGTGCACCACTGTGTGGTTGAACATTTACCCATTCAGCCCCGAACAATTCTTTTGCTCGATCAATTGCGAGTTGCTCTATTTGATCTACAATTTCACAACCACCATAGTAGCGTTTATTTGGAAGTCCTTCAGCATACTTGTTTGTCAATACGCTTCCGGATGCCCTCATCACATTTTTGGACGTGAAGTTTTCGGAGGCTATTAGCTCTATTCCAGTTTGTTGGCGATGAAGCTCTTTGTCGATTAAGTCAAAAACAATGTCAGACATTTATGCTAATTCTTTAACGGTTATTTCTGCCGTTTCCATAACGGCATTTACAAGAACTTTTTGGCATGACTCTTCAGCAATCTTTGCAGCTTCAGCCTCATTTAAGGCCTCAATGTGCATGGTTATCTTTTTACCAATTCGCACATCTTTAACCTGATTTAAGCCAATTTTATTTAATCCTTGGCGAACAGCTTTTCCTTGAGGATCCAACAAGCCTTGGTGTGGCATAATGTTTACAGATACTTCGTAGTTCATTTTAATTTATTCTGTTTTGAAAGCTCAAAGAAAACCCGATATAAGCTAGTAAA
Source organism: Bacteroidia bacterium (assembly GCA_022425465.1). GTDB lineage: Bacteria > Bacteroidota > Bacteroidia > NS11-12g > UBA9320 > UBA9320. The sequence continues at coordinate 6,422 of JAKMFK010000132.1, forward strand.
CAAAGAAAAGCACCAAAAAAATGTAGCCACACTATCAACAAAATGCAAGTTGTCAAATAGGTTGTCCTAATAACGTTGAGTTTTTTGTTTTTTGAGCCTAGCTTTAGCGAAAAAAATTTAAAATTGCTAACTAGCATAAACCCTCCCAATAAAGAAAAAACCATCACAAAGTAAATGTTGTTAATGGCGGAATTTGCCCATAAAAAACTACCCCCAACTTGAGGTAAAACAAAACAGCCTAAAGCAAGTGCAGGCGTAGGTAACCCCCTAAAATAGTCGTTGTTTTGTTCTGTACTATTAAATTTTGCCAATCTAAATGCTGCAAAAAGAGCGATAGCAAAAGGGGCACAGAAAGCAATGCCATCAGTAAAAACACTTTGCCAATAGTAAAATAAAACTATAGTTGGAGCAACCCCAAAACTGACTACATCAGCAAGCGAATCTAATTCTTTACCTATTTCTGAAGATACGTTTAAAATTCGAGCTGCTGTTCCATCCAAAAAATCAAAAAGTAGTGCAGCAATTGCCCAATATAAGATGTCGTTAAATTGGAGCTGAGCAGCATACACAATGATCATCAGCCCACAAAACAAATTTGCTAAGGTTAAGATGTTGGGTATGTTCCTTTTAATGTTCACCGACACAAAGATGTATCTTTATTTTATTCTGTAACGGACTATTTTTCTGACAATACTTCTCGGAACAAATCTTACGAGTGTTGAAAGCACGATATTAATAAATCCGTGGACCGCAATAGCTTCTCCCTTCATCATCTTTTTAAAGCCAAATTGGGCAACATCTTTTGCTGTGGGAAAACGATTAGGTTTTGGGTTTTTTAACATTTGAAATTCAGCGACTTGGCCAAAATCACTTTCGGTTGGTCCAGGACAAAGTGCAGTGACTTGAATGTTATATGGCTTTAGCTCTTCGTGAATAGCTTCTGAAAAACCAAGAACAAAATGTTTGGTAGCAAAATATACACTCATCATGGGGCCAGGTTGAAAAGCAGCAACGGACGCCAAGTTTAAAATTTTTCCATGTTTGCGTTTTTTCATATCTTGGACAAACAAGTGCGTAAGTTTGGTAAGTGTCAAAATATTGAGGTTAATCATAT
>JAKMFK010000133.1 GCA_022425465.1 Bacteroidia bacterium
AGATTTATTTTTAGAAGAATAGGAGGAAAATAGTTGACCATTCCAACCTATTTTAGGGTCAAAATAATCAGGTAGCTGAGGTAAAGCAATTCCGCCAGCAATACCATATTTCCATTTTAGCTTTTGATTAGATTGGGTTTGGCAAATACCAGTAATTATGATGCATGTGAATATCCAAAAAATTAACCCTCTTTTCATATGGAGTCAAATTTACAATAATCAACGTATTACGATTGAAGCTTTTTTTTATTCTTGAGTCAATAAGTCTTAATTTTGTTTACTAATATTATAGAGGGGAAGTTAATTATCAGAAAAATAGAATAGCCTTATGAATAAGTATAACATTGTTGGGGTAATGTCTGGTACATCAATGGATGGATTAGATCTTGCTCATGTCACATTAGAGGAAGTAGAACAGGGTAAATGGCATTACGAAATCAATGCTTCTGTTACCATTCGATATGAAGAAAAATGGCGACTGAGGTTGTCTAAATTAAGGCATCAAAATTCATTAATATTTTACAGAACAGATCGTTTTTATGGTCAATATATTGGGGAGTGTATTAATAATTTTCTTTCAGAAAATGATCTACAAGCAGATTTAATTTCTTCTCATGGTCATACAGTTTTTCATCAGCCAGAGAATAATCTTTCCGTTCAAATCGGAGATGGAAATAGCATCTATGCCATTACAGGAATTCCAACGGTAACTAACTTCAGAGCGATTGATGTTGTTTTGGGTGGAGAGGGTGCACCTCTAGTGGGTATTGCAGATGATTATTTATTTGGGGAGTATGATATGTGTCTTAATCTTGGTGGATTTGCCAATATCTCTTCAAGCAAACAGCAGCAGGCTTTTGATGTAAGCCCCTGCAATATTGTATTAAACAGAATTGCTCGTGAATTTGATCAAGAGTATGACGAAGATGGTGCGATTGCAGAGCGTGGTTCTATTGATTATGATTTATTATCCGAATTAAACGATATTGAATTTTATACCTATGAAAATCCAAAGTCTCTGGGAAGAGAATGGATTAGTTCCAATTTTTGGCCTATCGTCAGACGAAGTGATGCATGCAAAGAAGATAAAATGAAAACACTTGTTGATCATATTGCATTACAGATTTCCAATAGTATTGAAGATTTATCAGGCGGTGATTCAAGTAGTAAAAGAGTTTATGTAACGGGAGGAGGGGCATACAATACAGCATTAATAAATCATCTTAGAAGTCATACAGATGCTGAAGTTATTGTTCCAGATTCTGATATAGTGGAGTATAAAGAAGCTCTTGCTTTTGCTTTATTGGGTATTCTGCGGGTAAAAAATCAGACCAACGTATTGTCTTCCCATACGGGATCAGATCATGATTCTGTCTCTGGGAGTTTATATGGAGATTTCTCAAAATTGATATAATGGAAAGCTTATTAAAGAAATTTGAAAACAAACAACCGGAAATTGTTTTTGAGTGGAAAGACTCTGAAACAGAAGCCGAAGGGTGGATTGTCATTAATTCACTAAGAAATGGTGCTGCAGGAGGGGGAACTCGAATGCGAAAAGGATTAAACAAAAGGGAAGTAGAATCTCTAGCCAAGACTATGGAGGTGAAATTTACAGTAGCTGGTCCCCCTATTGGAGGAGCCAAATCTGGAATAAATTTTGATCCTACTGATCCTCGCAAAGAGGGGGTGTTAAAGCGATGGTATGCTGCTGTTGCTCCGTTGCTACGAAATTATTACGGAACAGGAGGCGATTTGAATGTAGATGAGATACATGAAGTAATCCCAATTACAGCTGAACTAGGCATATTACATCCGCAAGAAGGTGTAGTTCAAGGGTACTATAAATCTTATGATAAAGTAGAAAAATTACAAGCTATTTCGAGGCTCCAAAATGGAGTTTTACTTCCAATAATTGACGAACGATTTACACCTGATGTTAGCAAACAATATACAATTGCTGATATGATTACGGGTTGGGGTGTTTCTGAGGGTGTTCGCCATTTTTATGAACTTTGGGGTGGCACGATGAATCATAAAACAGCAATTATTCAGGGCTGGGGAAATGTAAGTGCAGCAGCAGCTTTTTATTTAGCAAAACACGGTGTTAGTATAATTGGAATTATCGATCGAAATGGAGGCCTAATCAACAAACAAGGGTTCACGCTTGATGAGATTGTTGATTTATTTAAAAATAGAAATGGCAATGAACTTGTTGCTGATAATTTATTGAGCTTTGAGGAAACCAATAGTCAAATTTGGGACTTAGGTGCAGAGATATTTATACCTGGAGCTGCTAGTCGTTTGATTAGTAAAGACCAAGTTACTTCTCTAATTGATGGACAATGTGAAGTAATTAGTTGTGGTGCTAATGTGCCTTTTGCAGATCCAGAAATATTCATGGGAGAAATTTCAATGTATGCTGATGCTAATATTGCTGTCATTCCAGATTTTATTGCGAATTGTGGAATGGCTAGAACCTTCGGTTTTTTGATGAGTGAAAAAGGAGAAGTGAATGATGTTGCAATTCTCAAAGACTCTTCTGAATTAATTGGTAATCAAATGAGGAGATTACATCAATTTAACCCCAGGACTACGGGTTTGAGTAGGAAAGCACTTGAAATGAGTCTAACCGATCTAGTGGATACGGGAGACACCAGTCATCGATCAGGTATTGGAGGCACAAAGTAAATCTGTTAAAATCCGACTTTACTCTGAGTCTTCACCCCAACGGGGTGTTGATTAGCAGCAAGTCTTGCATATTCCCGTGCTTTTTCAATGTTTCCTTTTCTCTCTTCATTGATTGCTAGGTTATGATAGAGATAGGCTAATTTTTTTCTTTTCACCTCATATTCTGTTCCTTCAAGCCAAGTTTCTTTAGCGTCCTCCCATTTTTCTTGAGCTG
>JAKMFK010000155.1 GCA_022425465.1 Bacteroidia bacterium
CCAGCAGGTGAGTTTCAAAATATGCCTGAGATTACCAATGAGGTCAATATGATGCTCGACCCATCCAAGGCTGATCCCAATATGCCACCTCCCGAAAAATTTGGAGTGAATGATGTGACTGATTTGAGTTGGAAAAATCTGTTGGATGCATATTCATGTACAGAATGCGGAAGGTGCACAAGTTCATGTCCAGCTAATATCACGGGTATGAAATTAAGCCCTAGAAAGATCATGATGGATACACGTGATCGAGTAGAAGAGTTGGGCAAGGCAAAAGATAAAAATGGGTCGGATTATCATGATGGGAAATCACTGCATGATTTAATTTCACAAGAAGAATTATTGGCTTGCACCACATGTAATGCTTGTGTAGAAGCCTGCCCCATAAATATCAATCCTGTTGAAATTATTTTCGGAATGCGACAATACCAAACACTTGAGAAATCGGCTATGCCATCAGAATGGGCTATGATGAATAGCAATATTGAGAATAACCAAGCACCGTGGCAATTTTCACCGACAGATCGAGCCAATTGGTCGAAAGAAATTTAAAAAAGATTATTCTATGAACGAACAAATTCATGTACCAACAGTAGCAGAACTTATCGCCAAGGGCGAAAAACCTGATGTACTTTTTTGGGTAGGATGTGCAGGGAGTTTTGACGAAAGAGCTCAAAAGGTGACGAAAGCTTTTGTGAAAATACTCCATCACGTAGGATTGAAGTATGCCATACTTGGAACCGAAGAAAGCTGCACTGGTGATCCTGCCAAACGTGCAGGGAATGAGTTTCTGTTTCAAATGCAGGCAATGGCAAATATTGCCACGCTGAATGCCTATGAAATTTCAAAAATCGTAACTACGTGTCCGCATTGCTTCAATACCTTAAAAAATGAATACCCAAGTTTGGGTGGGAACTATGATGTGATTCATCATACTCAATTGCTACAAGAGTTGATTGATGAAGGGAAATTGACTTTTGGGAAGGAATCATTTAAAGGTAGAAAAATTACCTATCATGATAGCTGTTATTTGGGTCGAGCAAATGGGGTGTATGATGCACCACGAAAAATCCTCGAAGCCTTGGATGCGGAATTGGTAGAGATGAAACGCTGTCGGAAAAATGGACTGTGTTGTGGTGCTGGAGGTGCTCAAATGTTTAAGGATGCAGAACAAGGGAATAAAGAGATTAACATCGAACGAACAGAGGAAGCTATTGAAACAGGAGCAGAAATTATTTCTGCAAACTGTCCGTTTTGTACCACTATGATAAGAGACGGGGTAAAACACGCAGAAAAAGAAGATAAGGTTGAAGTGCTCGATCTAGCGGAGCTAGTTGCTCAAGCAAAAGAACTATAATTTTTTCGGGGATGAAGTTGAATTCGTACATCATTCCATTTTTCTTTTTTATACTAAATATTTTATTTCGTTGGGTCGCTATTGAGTTTAATAGCCTTGCAGGTGATGAACCTTTCAGTGTCTATTATGCTCAAATGGATATCACAGATATCATTAGACATTTAAAGTCGGGGAATAACCCGCCGTTGTACGAAATTTTTCTCCATTACTGGATTCATTGCTTTGGAATTGGGGAAGTTGCTGTCCGAATTCCGTCGCTAATTTTTACGGCATTAACAGCTAGTTATATTTATCAATTGGGCAATGAATTTTTTTCAAAGGCAGTGGGAATTACTTCTGCCTTTACATTCACACTATCTAATTATGCTACTTTATTTTCTCATGAAGCTCGTGTATATGCCCTTTTTGGATTGCTGACGGTTCTATCTTTTTATTATTTCTTACGATGGTTAAATAATCAATCTTCCAAAAGGGATTGGGTTACTTTATCGCTCATTTATGCTCTTCTGATGTATTCGCATTACTTCGGAATAATGGTTGTTGGTTTACAATTAGGTTTGGGTATTATTATAAAAATTAATGACTTAAAGAGCTTAAAAAATTATGGATTAATTGTATTAGGAAGTGTAGCTCTGTTTTCACCATATCTCTATATTGTATTCGTTCGAATGTTTGATAGCTTAGAATCAGGAACATGGTTAACTCCTCCAGATGGATGGGCATCGATGTCATATATATTGAACTTATTTCTAAACTCACAAAACTTAGTCAAGTGCTTTATCACGTTAATGATTTTATCGTTACTACTATGGGGATTCAGAAACAGGATCATATCAAAAAATACCGTAGTTGTTTTATGTTGGTTTTTCGTTCCCTTTTTTGGGATGTTTTTTATTTCGTATTCATTTCCCATGTTTCATGATCGCTATTTGATGCATGCATTTGTGGGGTTTGTTTTGTTTGTAGGAATAGTTACTACCTCAATTTTTAAAAGTGATTGGTTGAATGGGATTGTTGGTTTAATCTTTTTAGGGTTCTTATTCGTTGGGGTTACTCGAAATATAGACAATGGAAGACATACTAAATCTGCTGTAGACTACGTCCAATCTGAAAGAGATAGCGTTACACGAATTATTTTATATCCTAAATTTAAAATATTAGGATACGCCTACTATTTCAATCGTGATCGATTTAAAAATTTTGATAAAGAATTTGGATTTTATAAAGTGGTTGAAGGGTTTAAAGAAGAAAATTTTTATGCAATCAATCAATATTCGGAGGCTAGAATTGATAGTTCTTGTCAGAAACTCATTTTTATGATGACAGATGCTGGCCCAAAGGATCAATTATTAGCTGATTTTAGTCAGGAATTTGAATTAGAGAAAACCGAACATTTCCCAGCTATTATTGATGTGTATTCTTTCAAGCGAAAGTAAGCGTTCTATGGTAAAATAGAACACGATATTACTTCATATTTATCGTTGGACTTTAT
>JAKMFK010000211.1 GCA_022425465.1 Bacteroidia bacterium
TCATGGAAAGATGTTGCATACTACCTTAGGGTAAGTTCAAGAGATTATGAATATTCTGATACTGCTAGAAGCTATATAGGTTTTAGAACAGTCCAAGATTACATGGGTACTCCAAAAGTAAAAATGAGATAGTTGATTATTTTTTCAAAACATCTTATATTTAACAAATAAAAACAATAAAAATGACAGATAAAGCTTTAAACAAAAGATTAAGAGGTAAAGTAATGATGCACATGCTCTTTGGATTAGGTGGTGCAGTTGTAATTATAGGTGCACTTTTTAAAATTCTACATTTAGAAATTGGACCTATTACAGGTGGCTTAGTTCTTGGACTTGGTCTTGGAACTGAGGCATTAATTTTCACAGTTTCAGCGTTGAATACTGGAGAAATAAAAGAAGAGCATCAAGATTATGTGAAAAAAGTTAAAGGAGCTCCTAACAAACCATCAGGAGGTGGAGAAGAGGGGCTTTCTTCAAAAATTGATGCTTTAATGCAAGAAGCGAAATTAGATGTAAGCCTTATGAATTCCCTAGCAAGTAGCATCAAGAATTTAGAAAATTCTGCAAAAGCTTTGTCTCCCGCATCAGAGGCGGCATCGGCCTCCCAGAATTACAATCAAGAACTGGCCAAAGCTTCCATTCAACTTGAACAATTGAATGCAAATTATCAAAAACAAATACAAGATTCTCAAGGCAATGCGGAATTTAATGAAAAAGTGAATCAAAACGCAGAACAACTTAGAGTTCAAATGGAGAGTATGTCTGCAAATTTAGCAGCTCTTAACAACGTTTATGGTGGTATGCTGAATGCAATGACTAAAAAATAGATAAACATGGCTGGAGCAAAAGAAACACCCAGACAAAAACTGATCAGTCTAATGTACTTGGTATTCATTACCATGCTCGCATTAAATGTAAGTAAAGAGGTCTTAGATGGATTTGGTCAGATGTTTGTCAAGATAGCCGATGCAAATGTTCGTATATCTGAAAGTAATAATTTACTCCTCGAGAACATAGCTGTAAATGCAGCTGAAAAAGGGGGGAAGTGGATCGGTCATAAAAGAACAGCAGATGAAATTGGAAAAGAGTCTGATGTTTTTTTTAACGAAATACAAAAAATTAAGGACAAAATCACAGAAAAACAAAAAGAAAAAGATCCTGAGTTAAAGGAATATGCCCAAATGGATAAAGGTGAGGCATTGGATGTGATTTGGTTTAAAGAGGGTTCGGATGAAGCTAAAAATGCTTTCATTGATATAATTCAAGAATATAGGGGTCACGTCATTCAGGTATTTGGAAGTCAATACCCTGAATATATCGAAATGGTTGAAGCTCGATTTTTTACAGGTGACATGAATAATAATGTTAAAAATAGAGATAACATAGACGAGCCTTGGTTAGATTCAAGTTTTAAAGGGTTTCCACTTATTTCTTCTCTTGCTAAGCTCACCATGATGCAAAATGATATCCGCCAAACGGAACACGATGTTCTGACTACTTTGATGGGTAAAGAACTTAAAATGTCTTCTAAAGTAAACTCAAACAACTATTCAAGTATGTTGCTAACTGAGAAAGGGGCTTACTACCCAGGGGAAGTTTTTGACGGGAGTGTTATACTTGGTAGAAAGGGTGGAGCTCAGAACCCAAATTCAGTTGACTTAAAACTTGATGGGCGAACATTAACAGAAAATGATTATGAATTAATACCGGGAGGAATTAAGTTGAAAGTAAACTCAGGAAACCCTGGTGACCATGCCATTGTTGGAGATTTAGTTTTTTTAGATGAAGGAAATGAGTCTCGTATAAAAGTTAATCAAACGTATACTGTTATTTCAAAACCTAATTCTGCAGTGATTTCAGCAGATAAGATGAACGTAGTTTATAGAGGCGTACAAAATCCAATTACTATATCTATTCCAGGAATAATTGATTCAAAAGTCAAAGCTTCTGCTCCAGGGTTAAAAAGAGTACGGGGTAGCAAGTACAATTTATTTCCTGGTAAAGGAAGAGAGGTTAAAATCAATGTTTCAGGAACACTTCCAGATGGGAATAGAGTTTCCTCAGTATCAAGTTTTAGAATTAAAGATATTCCTAAACCTGCTGGCTATTTTAGGGGCCAGTCTGGATCATTCACATTACCAAAATCAAGTTTAGAGCGGGGTTCAGTTGAAGCACGCTTAGAAGATTTTGATTTTGATTTACCTTTGCAGACTAAATCATTTAGATTTAGAGCTCCAGGGCAACC
>JAKMFK010000254.1 GCA_022425465.1 Bacteroidia bacterium
ATTAATGAGGGATTATCCAATGATGTTGATTTTGTATATGAGCAGAATGATTTTTTGGTAGGGGATATGATTGATTATGGTTCTGGATGTTCTCCGACATTTGTAGATTTAGATGCTGATGGAGACCAAGACCTATTATTTGGGACTAGTGGAAATCATTTTCTTACAGGTGACACGAGTGATTTTCTTGTCTATTTTGAAAACAAAGGCTCTTCTGATTTTGCGGATTTTCAATTAGTGAGTGATGATTTTCTCAATTTAAAATCCAAGCACATCAAAGGTATCATGCCAACATTTGCAGATATCGATGGAGATGGAGATATGGATTTATTTTTGGGCAAGATGGACGGCTCAATTAGCTACTATGAAAATAGCGGTGATGCTGAAAATCCAGTTTTTACTCATATAACTTCAACCTATGAAAATATTCAGGTTGTAAATTATGCAGCTCCCTATTTTGATGATATAAATCGTGATGGTGTTCTTGATTTAATTGTAGGTAGTTATGATGGTACCATTGATTATTATCAAAATACGGGCACGACAACTAGTCCAATACTAAATTTAACAAAAGATACATTAGGAGGAATTATTGTCAATGAGTTAGTTCGAACTTCTAAACTTGGTCCAGATGGACAAATCTATGATACCATGGTATATCAAAATTATGGATTCAGTTCTCCAGTTGTTCTTCAATGGGAAAATGGTTCTCGTTGCATAGCTGTTGGGAATAACCAAGGTGTGGTAAGAGTTTATGAACTTAATGCTAGTTTAGATGAGGATTTTAATGAGATAGAGGATTATATGATAGAAGCTCTCAGACAGAATAATTATGTGAAAGATTGGGGTAGGAGAACGAATCCGTCGAGTGCAGATTTAAATGGGGATGGTCACCCGGACATGTTAATTGGAAATGAACGTGGGGGGATGAGTTTTGTCAAGGGAAATAAAAAGACAAATTCTATTCAGGGATTGGAAAAATTATCTTCATTTAAAGTCATACCAAATCCTGCTAAGCATTATTTTAGGATTGAAACAAAAAAAAACAAGCAAATCCATTATAGGATAACAGATATCAGTGGTAGGTTAATTCGGGAGGATAGTACTTTCCCAGGAAATAGTGTTCAAATGGAAAATTTTCCAGATGGCATTTACTTTGTCTCAATTGAAGATGGGTTACGAAATTACCAAGTTCAAAAGCTTATTCTATTAAAATTATAGTTGGTCTATTACACTCAATGGTCCTCCGCAATAAACACTGTGACAGGTCTTGCAGGCTTGAATAGAAGCATCGTAGTAATATTGCTGTGAGTCTTTTCGATCTATTCCTTTGAGGGCTTCTAAGTACTCAGGAACCATTCCTTGAAATGCAGCTTCCTTATGCTCATCACGTGTAGCTTTTTGGTTAGCTAAATCATAGAAACTTTGAGGCACATCATCAATAATTTCGCCTTTTGATAACAGACGTTTAGTTTCTTTACTCCACGAAACCATGTCTCGCATCATCTGAGAGAGTTCTGAGGGATGATACATATCTGCAGCTTCTGAGGATTGATTTTGCTTTGAACAAGCAACTATTCCTGCGACAATTAAGATGATTATGGTTGATTTAAGCTTCATTTTTAATTAATAACAACACCGTTTGCCATAAATTGGAGTCTTACCTCTGGTGATACTATTTGAGCAATTTCCTCTTCAGTTGCATTTTCATCTTTAGCAATTTCAATTTGTTCAGAAATAGTGATCGTATCAGAATAAGCCCATCCTGAGATGATAGCTTCGTGGTTAGCACTGTTTTTAGGTACAAAAAAACCATAGTCTTTGAATTTGACAAGCATCTCATTACCATCCATATCCATGCTCATCCAGCAACCTTTGGCTTGACAGGCAGCGGTTATATTTCCTTTGACAGTCGTAAATAAAGAATCTTTTCCTTCTAATGCTTTCATTAACTCTTCGCCAGAGAGGGCAGAATTTTGATCCCAATTCGCATCGCCATAGGTTCCATTGATGGAGTTTGTTTGCTGGCATCCAAGGATTGTGATGATGCTGAAAATAGTAAGTATCGGATTTTTCATGATTTATTTAAAATGTTGAGTATTGATTTGTTCGTTGCAAAAAGAGTACTCATATGAATTGTTTGATGCTACAATTATAAGTTGATTGTTGCAGTACTTGTCTATCATTTGGATGTACCATTTATTGTTTTCATGATCAAAATTCGTGCAAGGTTCATCGAGTAAAAGTACTGGTGAATCTGTAAAAATAGCCAAGGATAATTTTACTTTATTTATCATACCTGACGAAAGGGTATTGTATTTTTTATCTTTACAATCAATTAATTTAGATGTAATCAATTGTTCTTTGATTGATATTTTGGGTTTTTTAAATTGAAAATGAAAATCAAATAATTCTTGTATTGAATATTCGTTTAACAAATTCATTTCAGGACTGGAATAACTGATTTGATTGGATTGATTGATGTCACTAGAGTAGTTTATCTCTCCTTTGGTAGCCGATAATACTCCACCTATAATTTTGAGTAATGTGCTTTTCCCAGATGAGTTTTCTCCTATGATTGCATATTTATTTGTGTTTTTAAACTTATAAGTGAAATCACGAAACAGGATATCTCCATTAAAGCGTTTTGAAATTCCAATACAATCTATTTGAGTCATTATCTTGATATATACCCTTTCATTACACCGCGATCAGAAGCCCTGATAAAACTGATAATTTCGTCTCTTTCTTGTGTTGCTGGCATCTCAGTTTCAATTTTAGTGAGTGCTTTTGCATTGTTAAGACCTCTTAAGTATAAGTTTCTGTAAATTTCTTGAATCTCAGCTATTTTTTCAGAGGTGAAACCTCTACGTCTTAACCCAATACTATTTACTCCCTCATAACTGAGTGGTTCTCTGGCAGCTTTGGTATAAGGAGGAACATCTTTTCTTACCAGACTTCCACCACTAATCATTACATGAGGGCCAATATTTACAAATTGATGGACAGCGACTAAACCACTTAGAATAGCATAATCATGGATGATGACTTCACCTGCAATTTGTGATCCATTACCAATGATTACATTATCACCAACAATAGTATCATGAGCAATGTGTGAGTATGCCATTAGAAGACAGTTGTTTCCAACAATGGTTTTATTTTTTGCTGCGGTTCCTTTATTAATGGTCACACATTCACGGATTGTTGTGTTATCACCAATTTCGGTGGTTGTTTCTTCACCTTTGTATTTAAGGTCTTGTGGAATTGCAGAAATAACTGCACCTGGGAAAATTTTACAATTTTTACCAATTCGTGCACCTTCCATGATGGTAACATTTGAACCAATCCAAGTTCCTTCTCCAATTTCTACGTTTTTGTGAATTGTCACAAAAGGTTCAATTACGACAGTATCCGCAATTTTTGCACCGGGATTTACATATGCTAATGGTTGAATCATTTTATCTATTTTCTACTATTTGTGCCATCATATTGGCTTCTGAGACTAATTTGTTACCGACATATGCTTCTCCTTTCATAGCACACATGCCTCTTCGGATAGGAGCTGTTAATGCCATTCTTATGATTAGAGTATCACCAGGTACTACTTTATCCTTGAATTTTGCATTTTCTATTTTTACGAAATAGGTACTCCAATTTTCAGGATTTTCTTTTCCAGCTAATACTAATATACCTCCCGCTTGAGCCATAGCTTCAATTTGAAGCACACCAGGCATGATTGGCTCACCAGGAAAATGTCCTTGGAAGAAGTATTGATCTCCTGTAATATTTTTTACAGCAATAACCTCTTCAGGAGAAATCTTAACAACTTTGTCAACTAGCAGAAAAGGATGCTTGTGAGGTAAGATTTTGCCAATTTGTTGGTGGTTATATAAAGGAGCAATATTTGGATCATATGAGGGGACATTATCACTCTCTTTCTGTGCTTTTTTAGCAGCTATATATGCTCGTTTTATTTTTTTAGCAAATTCTACGTTGGCAGCATGACCTGGTCGAGCTGCAAGTATTTGTGCTTTGAGAGGAACTCCTGCTAGTGCTAAATCACCAACGATATCAAGTAGTTTGTGACGTGCTGGTTCATTCTGGAATCTTAAATCTACATTGTTTAGGATGCCTTCTTTTTTTACTTCAATTTTATCCTTGTTAAAGAGTTTTGCAAGATTGTCCATCTCACTGTCATCAATTACACGATCAACAATAACAATAGCATTGTTAAGGTCTCCGCCCTTAATTAAGTTATGTTCTAGAAGTGTTTCAAGCTCATGTAAAAAACAAAAGGTTCTACAGCTTGAAATTTCATCTTTAAATTCTTGGATATTTATAATTGATGCATGTTGACTTCCCAATACAGGTGAATTGTAGTCAACCATTACGGTTAGTCTGTAATCATCTGCAGGTAGGGCCATCATTTCAACTCCATTTCCGTCTGAGTAATTGATTCTCTTAGGAATTTCAAAATATTCACGTTCCTTCTTTTGGGTTTCTATGCCAGCCTTTAAAAGTAAATCTATGAATGGTTTACTACTTCCATCCATTATCGGAGTTTCAGGAGCGTCTAATTGTATCAAACAATTATCAATTTCTAAGCCTGCAAGAGCAGCTAATACATGTTCAACAGTGTGGACTTTTACTCCATTTAATTCCAATGTGGTTCCTCTGCTCGTATCTGTAACCAAGTCACAATCAGCTTTGATAACTATTTGATCTTCTTGGTCTAATCTTTGAAAGGCATAGCCATGATTTTCAGGAGCAGGCATGAATGTTAATGTGACCTCATTGCCAGTGTGTAATCCTACACCGGACACACTAATCGATTTTTTGATAGTAGTCTGTAGTTTATCCATTTTCTGATTTTTCATTGTTGTTTAGCGTGTTTTCAAGTGCTCTAATTCTTTGCTCGAGTTTTGGGAGGTTTCGCCATAAAACCCTAGATTTCATTTCATTTTTATATGTTAGATGAGGAGTACCAGTATAAATTCCTCCAGGTTCTTTGACGTCTTTGTTTACACCAGCTTGTCCACCAAATTGGGTGTTGTCTGCAATGGTTAAATGTCCACCTACTCCAACTTGACCAGCCAACACACAGTTTGCCCCAATTTTTGTGCTTCCAGCAATAGCAGCTTGTCCAGCTATGACGGTATTTTCACCAATTTCAACACCATGGGCAATCTGAACTAAATTGTCTATTCTACATCCTTTGCCAATAACGGTACTACCCATGTTTGCTCTATCTACGGATGTATTACTACCAATTTCTACATTGTCATGGATGATTACATTACCAATTTGTGGGATCTTAATGTAGGTACCATCAGGGAGTGGTGCATGACCAAAACCATCAGAACCAATAACAGCACCACTGTGAATAATGCAATTATCTCCAATACTGGTGTTGTAATAAATGGATACGTTGGACCTAATTGATGTATTTTGTCCAATTGTTGAATTTTCATAAATACATGAATTAGCAAAAACCTTAGAATTATCACCAATTACAACATGATTGCCAATATATGCATGAGAACCAATGTGACAATTTTTACCAATTTCGGCACTTGGTTCAATTATGGCAGTTGGATGAATTCCGCTGTTTGGATCTTTATAATCAAAATATTGAATTAGGATTTGGCAGAATGCTACATAGGGATGCGAGCATCGAATAACAGTGATGTGCCCAGGTAGGTTTTTGATGGAGTCATCTACTAAAACAATACCAGCACTCGTGTTTTTGAGATGGTGCGTATATTTTTTGTTGGATAAAAAACAAAGGCTACTTGGTGTTGCATCTTCAATTTTAGCAACCGAATCTACCTCTATATTTTTGTCTCCTTCTACGGAACCATTGACTATTTCTGCTATTTTTTTTGCTGATAATTTCAATTTGACGCAAATTTAAACTAATTTCAAAGAGGTGATGTAATATTTAACTTGAGGTTTTTGGTCATTGGTGAGGTTGTATATTTCGGAGGTTTCCGAAAGCTCTTTTAATTCGCCGTTCTTCATGCCAATTTTAAGACTATCACCTGTTCTGGTGTAGGCATTGTTTTTCAGTTCTCCAACACAAACAAAATAGCGTGCCTCAGAATCGCTAACATTTAATCGATTGGATGTTTCATCAATTTTTTCATTAATAAAATCAATATCAATTGGGGAATCAAATAATTCAATTTTGAGCAAATCTCTGTTTGTGAGCATCTTACAAAGTACAGATAAGGTCTTGTCGTTGGAATTTTGCCAAATCTTTACAGCACTATAAATTTCACTATCGTCAAGGTTGCAAAAATTTTCAATAACGTTATTATTAGAAAGATCGTGTTTAGTAAAACTATTTTCAAGAAAAAATTGAAGATAGGGGCTTACTTTAATTGATACTGGGGTGTTTACTATGGCTTTGGCTCTTTTCAATATGTTTAGTAAAAGTTCATCTGCTGCTATGGATGTTTTGTGAAGGTAAACTTGCCAATACATAAATCTTCGAGCCATTAAAAATTTTTCGACAGAGTATATCCCTTTTTGATCTATGATGAGTTGATTGTCACGAACATTCAACATTTGAATAATTCGCTCAATACCGACAGTACCTTCAGAAACACCTGTATAAAAACTGTCGCGTCGTAAATAATCTAATCTATCCATGTCCATCTGGCTGCTGACAAGTTGATGAAAAAAGGGTCGATCATACTTATCTTCAAAAATTTGAATAGCAAGTGATAGTTGCCCATTCATCTTGTTATTGATTTGGTGCATTAGGTAACTACTCAAATTTTCATGGTTAACATCGTCAAGAATACTGTGTTCTAGTGTGTGTGAAAATGGTCCGTGACCAATATCATGAAGTAAAATAGCAAGAAGAGCACCAACTTCTTCCTCCTTTGATATATCAATATCCTTTGCTCTGAGACTTTTTATAGCAATCTGCATGAGGTGCATAGCACCGATTGCATGTTGAAATCGTGTGTGTTGTGCACCTGGATAAACTAAGCTAGTAAGGCCCAATTGCTTTATCTTACGAAGTCGTTGGAATTCGGGTAGTTCTATGCAGTCAAAAATAATATCGTGATGGATTGTTACAAATCCATAAATGGGGTCATTGATTATCTTCTTTTTATTCACGGAATGAAATAAAATATTATTTAAAGAGTTGAATTATTACTTGTTTTGCAAGTATTAATTGTCGCAAAGGTAAAATACAGAAAGTAATAATATGAATAATATCAAAATACTCTGGGCGGATGACGAAATTGATCATTTAAGGGCACATTTATTGTTTTTAGAAGAGAAGGGATATGAGGTTAAAACAGTAAATAATGGATTAGACGCTATTGATTCTGTAAGAGATAATCATTTTGATCTTGTTTTTTTAGACGAGAATATGCCTGGGATATCAGGTCTGGAAGCTTTAAAGGTAATAAAAGAATTAAATTCTACTATACCTGTGGTCATGATTACAAAAAGTGAGGAGGACCACATTATGGAGGATGCCATTGGTAGTAAGATTGCAGACTATCTTATTAAACCAGTTAATCCAAGACAGATTTTAAGTTCTATTAAAAAGCTTACTGACAATAAGCGTTTGGTGATGGAAAGTGTTACTCAAAGGTACCAACAGGATTTTAGAGCGATTGGAATGACTTTTATGGATCACATGGATTGGCCAAAATGGAAAGACACATTTAAAAAGCTAGTGTATTGGGAAACAGAAATGGCTAGTTCAGATGAAACTGGTATGGAGGACATCCTTAAAACACAAAAAATGGATGGCAACAGAGAGTTTGGTAAGTATATTGAAAAAAATTATTTGAACTTCATTCATTCTTCTTCATCAGATGAGGACTCACCTATGATGTCTCACAACCTCATGAAAAGAGGGGTTTTACCCCAAAAAAAACAAGGCGAACCCTTTTTTCTTCTACTATTAGATAACTTACGATTTGACCAATGGAAGGTAATAGAGGAAGAGATTAGCAATCATTATAGAATTGTGAATGAAGATATTTATTTGAGTATTTTACCCACCACAACTCAATATGCAAGGAATGCGATATTTAGTGGTTTAATGCCTTTGGATATTGAAAGGAGATTCGGAGACAAATGGAGTAATGATGAGGATGAAGGCGGTAAAAACTTGCATGAATCTCATTTCTTAAATGATCAACTAAAACGACTGAGAACTGGATTTGATTCGAAATATATTAAGGTGACCAATTTGAATAATGCCAAAGCGATGGTAGACCAACTTCCAAATTTGGTTAGCGAAGAATTTGTTACAATCGTTTATAATTTTATTGATACGCTTTCTCATGCTCGAACGGATTCTAAAATAATGCGAGAATTAGCTGAAGATGAAGCAGCATATAGAGCACTCACTAAAAGTTGGTTTTTACATTCACCATTATTAGAGGCAATCCGATATCTGAGTAGTAAAAGGGTTAAAATTGTGATCACTACGGATCATGGTTCTGTTCATGTAGATAACCCAATTAAGGTTCAAGCAGATAAGGATACGACAACTAATTTAAGATATAAAACAGCGAGAAGAATTGATTATAATCCTAAGGAGGTTTTTGCAGTAAAAGATCCTCATGATGCATTATTGCCAAAACAGCATATGTCAAGTTCATTTATATTTAGTAAAGAGAATGATTTCTTTGTATATCCAAATAACTTGAATCACTATGCTAAGTATTACAAGGACACATTTCAACATGGTGGTATTTCGATGGAGGAAATGCTCGTTCCAATAATTACATTAGAACCCAAGTGATACTTAAAGTTTCAGAGACAAGTGGTGATATCCAGTCTGTAATACAGACTGTGAACAATATCAGATTAAGTCATAAAAAGAACATTGTGTTATTAAAAGGCGATTTGGGAGCGGGTAAAACTACCTTTGTTAAAGAATTTGTCAGTTACATGGGCGGTAACAAAGATCATGTAGATAGCCCAACTTTTTCATTAATGAATAGCTATTTGGTTGATGGAAATGATTTGTACCACTTTGATTTGTATCGTATTGAAACACCAGAGGAAATCGAGGATATTGGTTTTATGGAATATATGGATTCTGGAAATTTATGTTTTGTTGAGTGGCCAGAAAAGATTGCAGAATTCTTACCCCAAAATCAAGTCATAATCATCGATATCGTTGTATCTTTGGAC
>JAKMFK010000284.1 GCA_022425465.1 Bacteroidia bacterium
ATAATTCCCTCTGCACTGGCAACGTGAGCAAGAGCAGGACCATGAACTATATCTCCAATGGCATATACCCCTGGAACATTTGTTTGGTAATAATCATCAACCACTACCTTACCATTTTCTGTTTTAACTCCTAAATTTTCTAGCCCAATATTCTCAAGATTTGTCTGTATTCCTACAGCAGAAAGAACGATATCACATTTGATAGTTTCCTCGCCTTTGGATGTTTTTACTTTTACCACACAACCTTTTCCTTTCGTATCTACCGATTCGACAGAACTATTCGTCATGATGGTCATCCCTTTCTTCTTATATAACTTTTCAAGTTCTTTAGATACATCTGCATCCTCATTGGGTACAATGCTTGGCATAAATTCTACCACCGTTACTTCAGTACCCATGGCAGTATAAAAGTATGCAAACTCCATTCCTATAGCTCCACTACCAACAACCACCATCTTCTTGGGTTGCTCTTTGAGTACCATAGCTTCATGATAACCTACTATTTTTTCGCCATCAATAGGAATATTTGGTAATTGACGTTCTCTTGCTCCAGTTGCAAGTATGATGTGCTTGGCACTGTGCGTCTCTTTTTTTCCATTATTATCGACACTTACTTGACCTTTAGCTATCACTGTTCCAAAACCCGTAAGAATTTCAATCTTATTTTTCTTCATCAAAAACTGAATTCCTTTACTCATTCCTTCAGCAACTCCTCGACTTCTCTTAATGACTTTTGAAAAATCATGCTTTGCATTGTCAACAGAAATACCGTAATCATCTGCATGGTTAATGTACTCAAATACTTGTGCAGACTTAAGCAATGCTTTGGTAGGGATACATCCCCAATTCAAACAAATACCACCTAGTTCAGCTTTCTCTACGACAGCAACTTTATGACCCAATTGGGAAGCTCTAATTGCAGCTACATACCCACCAGGACCACTTCCGATTACGATTACATCAAAATTCATTTTTATCTCAATTAATTTGGAGTGCAAAGAAAAGCAATATTTTGATATGCTTATCGCATTTTTAACAAGATTAAAAGCGACATTTTGTTTAACATTTCACTTTCATATTGGCAAAAAAGAAAGACATTTGTCCCACTTACACCTAAAACGAAACATCATGGGAAGAGCATTTGAATTTAGGAAAGCCCGAAAAATGAAACGATGGGGCAAAATGGCCGTTACCTTCACCCGAATTGGTAAAGAAATTTCAATTGCTGTAAAAGAGGGAGGACCAGATCCTGAAAACAATTCCAGATTGAGAATGGCTATAAAAAATGCCAAATCTGAGAATATGCCTAAAGACCGTGTAGATGCAGCAATCAAAAAAGCCTCAGATAAAGATAGTAGCAACTACGAAGAGGTACTTTATGAAGGCAAAGGACCATTTGGCCTTAGTCTGATGATTGAAACTGCAACAGACAACATCAACCGAACTGTTGCTAATATCCGAGCTATCTTTAACCGAAATAACGGTGAACTTGGTACTAGTGGCTCTCAAGAATTTAATTTTGATCGTAAGTGTATTTTCAAAATCAACCCCCAAGATAGTGATGTCGAAGAGTTAGAACTTGAATTGATTGATTTTGGATTGGAAGAAATAGAACAGGTAGACGACGAAACACTTGTTTACACTGCATTTACCGATTTTGGCAATATGCAAAAGGGACTAGAAGAGCTTGATGTGGAGATTGTTTCAGTGGATATTGAACGCATTCCCCACCACACGATTGATCTTAACGATGCACAAAAAGAGGAGATTAACCTTTTGATTGAAAAACTAGAGGAAGATGAAGACGTTCAAAATGTATTTCACAATGCCCTATTATAGAATTATACCGTGAAAAAAATCTGCTTTTTTAATAGTTCTAACTTTTGGGGCGGTGGTGAAAAACTTCACCTCGAGAATGCCATTGAATTTCGAAATCGTGGATATGGTATCGTAATTGCTGCCCACCCCAATAGTGAGCTATGGACTAGAGCAAAAAAGAATGGATTTGAAACGATAGATGTTACCATAACTAGTCTCTCTTTTTTAAATGTTCTTAAGTTAAAAAGACTTCAAAGACAATTCAAGATTCATAAAATTGACACCCTTATTTTTACAACCTCGCAAGATTTTAAGTCGGCAAGTATCGCTGGTCATTGGTCTTCTATTCCTCGTATTGTTTACTTGCGTGGATTGGCTGTTCCTATTAAAAATAGTTTTGTCAATCGATATTGTTTAACCCGTGCTTGTACGCACATCGTTGCAAATTCTGATGAAACTAAAAAAACCATTCTTCAGCATTTTCAAGGAATCATTCCTTTCGAAAATATCAAAACGATTTATCATGGTATTCAGCCTGAACTTCTCGAGATAAAAAAAGATAAAGGTGATTTTATTACTAAAAAACTAAAGGGTATAATTCTCGGCAATGCAGGAAGACTGACCAAACAAAAAGGTCAGCACCATCTAATCGAAGTAGCTCGCTACTTAAAAAAAGAAAACGTGGATTTTACCCTGTTCATTGCGGGTACTGGAGAACTTGCAGAAGAACTAGCTGAATCCATCAAAAAGTACCACTTACAAGAAGAAGTTGTCCTATTGGGCTTCATCAAAAGCATGGAACTTTTTATGCAACAAATTGATTTGTTTTTACTGCCCAGTTCATGGGAAGGTTTCGGATTCGTTATTGTTGAAGCCATGGCCAAGAGTAAACCCGTTGTCGCATTCAATACCACCAGCAACCCTGAAATCATCAATGATCAAAAAACAGGATTATTAGCTAAATATCCTGACACAACAGACTTTGCTATTAAAACAAAACAACTCATTCAAGACGATGCACTCCGTAAAAAAGTGGGTAAAGCAGCCAAGCAAAGCGTGATTGATAAATTCATTATTCAAGATCGAGTAGCAGAATTAGAGGAGTATATTACAAATA
Organism: Bacteroidia bacterium; assembly: GCA_022425465.1. Taxonomy (GTDB): domain Bacteria; phylum Bacteroidota; class Bacteroidia; order NS11-12g; family UBA9320; genus UBA9320. The sequence goes on from JAKMFK010000284.1 coordinate 2,936, forward strand.
ATTAGCCCCTTCCTGCTTTTGTGTTTCATAAAAAAAGTAAACTTTGCAACTACGATAATTAATCATGCT
>JAKMFK010000145.1 GCA_022425465.1 Bacteroidia bacterium
TCTTTTGCGAACAATTATACAGAGCTTATACTATTATCCATAAACATCCCTATCACAATTCATGATGACACTACTTTTCGCAACTCATAACGATCATAAAGTTGAAGAACTCAATCAACTTTTACCCGATTCGATATCACTCATTAGCTTAAATGATATCGGTTGTGAAGTAGAAATTGAAGAAACGGGAGTTTCCTTAGAAGAAAATGCAAAAATCAAGGCAGATTTTGCCAGAATGAAGTTTGGTTTGGATTGTTTTGCCGATGACTCAGGTCTGGAGATTGAAGCACTAGATGGAGCACCAGGAGTTTATTCTGCGAGATATGGAGGAGAAGAACGCGATATGGATAAGAATATTCAAAAAGTATGGAACGAACTCAAAGGACATCAAAATACTCGAGCTTGGTTTAGAACAGTGTTTTATCTTCGTCTGGAGGGCAAAGAATACGTTTTTAAGGGTCGAGTAGAAGGCTCAATCATATTTGAAAAACGAGGAACCAAAGGATTTGGCTATGATCCCATTTTTATTCCAAAAGGATACCAAAAGACTTTTGCTGAATTGGGTGATGATATTAAAAACAAAATAGGGCATCGCGCAATTGCAACCCAATCGTTGATCAAAGTTCTAGGTAGTTAAACCCTAGGAAGTACTTTTCCTTTTGACAAGCAGATAGATTCCATGTTTTTTATATAAATTTATGGCATGAGGAAGATTTGGGGGATGCTATTTTTATTTATATCCTATACCTGTTTTGGACAAGATACATTTACAGCAGTAGTAAAAAATGAAACTACGGGACTCGTCATGCCCAGTGTTCATATCCTAAATCTCACTCAAGTTATCGGAACTATTACAGATCAAAAAGGAGGCTTTGAGATACAAGCCCAAACAAATGATACCCTCTATTTCTCATATTTGGGTTATAAACCGCTCAAGATAGCTGTTACCAATGACATGATTAAATTTGGAAATGCTGAATTCAATATGACTGAATTGGCTTTTGCTTTAGAAGAAATTATAGTTCGTCCCTACCAACTTACAGGTTATTTGGATATTGACGTTCGCAATGCACCCATCAATACTGCAAGAAGGTACAGCATATCAGGACTACCGAACAGAGGCTATGAAGCTGGAGACAGAAACCCTGGTGCTATTTCTAAGGCGTTCGGTGCGATCTTTAATCCTGCTGATTTACTCAATAATTTATTTGGGAAAAATCCCAATCAGATGCGAAAATTGAAAAAAATGCGCGAGGACGATGAAATTAAAAATTTACTTGCTTCAAAATTTGATCGTCAAGTCTTGATGCAACTTCTTGGACTAAGCCGTCTAGATATAGATGAAATTCTTCGCAATTGTAATTACTCCGATGTATTTATGAAAGAAGCAAACGACTTACAAATCTTAGAGGCAATAAGTAAATGCTATGAGGAATACAGGGTGTTGAATTTGTAACGCATCAAATGGTCAACCTTGAAGACTATCTTAAACCCCTAAAGGCAACGAAAAAAGAGCGTCTTGAGGCACTGTCATTCATTCGTAAAAATAGAAGTAGGCCTCAACAGCTATTTAATTTAGCAATCAATTCAAGTGCCAAAAGATCGCACATATATGCCGCTTGGGTTTGGGAACTTTATCTAATGGAGGATCTTACTAGACTTGATGGCAATTGGATAAAATTAATTGATGAAATTTCAAAAATCCAACATCCAAGTATGCGCCGGGTTCACAGTAAAATCATTTGGCTGTATCTAAAGGATAAAAACAGATACAAAACCCTACCAAAGAAAGAAAAAGAAAGACTGATAAATACCTTTTTAGAATGGATTTTAACAGAAAACAAAGCGGCTCCATTAAACTTTTCAATACGTATTTTAGGGTTCTTTTCAAAAGACGCTCCAAAACTTAGAAATGATTTGGAAGAAATTTTACTCCATTCTAAAAGAACTTTTCCCAAAGGCATTTACCCCGCAATTCGAACGGTTTTTGAGGATTGATTTCTTCCAATCTTATTTTCAACGTATCTTTACCCCTCAAACAGAATAAAGATGTTGCTCACTGCATTAAACGCAATTTCACCTATTGATGGTCGATACCGATCCAAAACAAAATCTCTTGCCCCTTACTTTTCAGAGGAGGCTTTAATCAAATATCGAGTTCAGGTAGAAATTGAATACTTTATCGCTCTGTGCCAATTACCCCTTCCCCAGTTGTCAGACTTCAACCCTTCTCTATTTGAGGAACTGAGAAGCATTTATTTACATTTCTCTTCTGATGATGCGCTGGAAGTGAAGTCTATTGAAAGCACTACTAATCACGATGTAAAAGCTGTTGAGTATTTTATAAAAAACGAATTTGATAAGCTTGAACTTCAATCCTATAAAGAGTTTATTCATTTTGGATTGACCTCCCAAGACATTAACAATACAGCCATTCCATTATCTGTAAAAAATGCTGTTGAGCGAGTGTACCTTCCTCAACTCGATACAGTGATTGCCGAACTTGAAGGCATGGTAGTAGAATATAAAGACATTGCTTTACTTGCTAGAACACACGGTCAACCTGCTTCACCCACTCGCTTAGGGAAAGAGATTGAAGTTTTTGATCAACGTCTAAAAAATCAAAGAGAAAGTATTCAACAACTCCCTTACGGCGCAAAGTTCTCTGGTGCTACTGGAAATTTCAATGCTCACCAGATCGCCTATCCAGAAATTGACTGGAAAGCCTTTGGAACCCAATTTGTCGAACAACAGTTAGGACTTACTTATTCATTTCCAACAACCCAAATAGAACATTACGATTCTTTTGCAGCTCTTTGTGATAATATCAAGCGAATCAATACAGTGTTTATTGACTTAAATCGAGATTTGTGGCAGTATATTTCTATGGATTATTTTAAGCAAAAAA
>JAKMFK010000035.1 GCA_022425465.1 Bacteroidia bacterium
TATTTTCTTCTAAGGTAACAAACCTCAAAAAATTTAAAGACATGCATCACAATTGCCCAAATTGTGATGTAAAATTTGAATCAGAACCTGGATTTTTTTGGGGGGCTATGTATTTTAGCTATGCTTATAGTGTAGCCTCATTTATAATCATTGGATTCCTCTTTTTCACACTTAGCGAGGATGTTAACCTCACATACTATATCCTAAGTGTTGTAATATTTACTATTATTACATCACCTATTTCATTTAGGATGTCCCGTCTTCTTATGATGTATATAGCAGCACCATATCGACGATTTGAAAAGTAAGATCATTCTTGGACTGAAGCTTGTTCTACTCCATTAATTACATTATAAATTTTACTTTCAATCTCGTCCATCATTTCAGGATTATCAAGTAATAATTGTTTGACTGAGTCTCTACCTTGTCCAAGTCTTGTTTCACCATAACTAAACCAACTTCCACTCTTTTTAATGATCTCATTTTCAACACCTAAATCGATAATTTCGCCAACTTTAGATATTCCTTGGCCATACATAATATCAAATTCAACCACTCTAAAAGGAGGAGCAACTTTATTTTTTGCTACTTTAACTTTAACACGATTACCAATAATATCTACTCCATCTTTAATGCTTCCAATTCTTCTGATATCCAATCTAACTGAAGAATAAAATTTGAGAGCATTACCCCCCGTAGTTGTCTCTGGATTTCCGAACATTACCCCTATTTTCTCTCTTAATTGATTAATAAAAATGCAGATACATCCTGTTTTGTTAATTGTTCCTGTGAGTTTTCTGAGAGCTTGTGACATAAGTCTTGCATGTAGACCCATTTTTGAATCACCCATATCTCCTTCTAGCTCTGCTCGAGGAACTAAAGCAGCAACAGAATCAATAACGATTACATCGATTGCACCTGAACGAATTAGGTTATCAGCAATTTCCAATGCTTGCTCTCCATCATCAGGCTGAGATATCAGAAGCTCATTTGTGTCCAAACCTATTTTTTCTGCATAAAATTTATCAAATGCATGCTCTGCGTCCACGAAAGCACACAATCCTCCTTTTTTTTGAGCTTCAGCAATACAATGCATAGCAAGTGTTGTCTTACCTGATGATTCTGGACCATAAATTTCAATAACCCTACCTTTAGGAAATCCACCAACTCCTAATCCAATGTCAAGACCTAAAGATCCAGTTGATATGGAATCAACCTTCACTACATTGTCATCATCCATTTTCATGACAATTCCCTTACCATAGGACTTTTCCAACTTATCTATGGTCATTTTTAGAGCTTTTAACTTTTCTGTGTTTTCGTTTTTTGACATTATTTTTATCTAATCTTATTTAACCAAATATATACTTTACGAACTATACTTACAACAATTGGAAAATGTGTTGATATAATAAAAATTCAGAGTTCATACATAACCAATACAAGCTATAATTTCGTTAAAGTTAAACAGACAAACAAACATGATTAATATTAATAAGTTTTATCTTTTAGTCATAATCATTACAATGCTTTGCATTGAAAGCTATGGACAAATCACTGATGGTGACACAAATGTTGTCATAACTACTCGATATCAACCAGATGTAATTGAAACCTCAAAAATTGAAATTACACCAAAATTGAATGAGCCTAAAGTAAACTCTCCAAAATACGACTATAACTTCCCATCTATTTCCTATTTACCTAAATCAGTCTACACACCTATCGATCCAATTTTTTTGAAGCCAGAAAAAGAAAAGTTACTTTTTGATAACTACATTGAAATTGGTGGAGGTAATAACCTCACATCCTATTTAAACGCTAGCATTCATAATACCCAAGACAAACACAACTCATACGGAGTAAATCTTCAACACCACGCCTCCAATAAATCTGACAATCCAAACAATGCTCTTTTCAGCAGAAATAAGATAAATATTTATGGGCTAAGAGAGAAAGGAGATGACTTATACACTGAACTTGATTATAATAGAAATGTAATTCACTACTACGGTTATTCGGATGAAAAAGAAGAACAGTCTCTAGAAGATATCAATCAAATCTATAACGATATTTCAGCAAAGGCAATTTGGTCAAAAAATAAAAAGAGATACACTAATCAAGCAAGTTTTAATATCAACCTCTTTGACAAATTAGGAGAAAATGAAAATACCATTTACTTTCTAAATACATATGGCCAAAAAGTTAAATCAAATGAATTTCTTATTGACTTTGGATCTACTTATACTCAACTAATTGAAGAAGCTGATTACAGCCGTTTTTTTATAAATTTTAAGCCACATTATAAATTTAGACACAAAAAAGTTATCATAGATTTAGGTGTTAATACGAATTACATCCTAGATTCAAATACAAATCAAATTTACATAGCTCCGTATGGTATGTTGGAAACTGATATCATTCCAAAAAAGATTCGAGCTTATTTGAGTGGCTCTGGATATTTAAAACAAAATACATTAAGATCACTTAGCTATGAAAATTTGTTTCTTGGTAATAATGCTATTTATTCCAACCCCTATGTTTGGACTTTCAACACTGGTATG
>JAKMFK010000049.1 GCA_022425465.1 Bacteroidia bacterium
ATCGCTGCATCATTAATTCCATTTCTTGAACACGATGATGCTAACCGTGCTCTGATGGGATCAAACATGCAACGTCAGGCTGTTCCAATTATGAATCCTGAAGCTCCTATTGTAGGTACAGGTCTTGAGGCACAAGTAGCTAAAGATTCTAGAACTCAATTAGTAGCAGAAGGGGTAGGTGTAGTTGAGTATGTTGATGCTGATGAAATCAGAATTAAGTATGATTTAACGGATGATAATATGCTTGCGAGCTTCATTGGTGATACCAAAACATACTACCTTACTAAGTTTAGAAGAACAAACCAGAATATGGTTGTTAACCTAAGACCAATCGTAGAGCGTGGAGATAAGGTTGTTGAAGGTCAGGTTCTCAGTGAAGGTTATGGTACTCAAGGAGGTGAGCTTGCTCTAGGTAGAAACTTAAAAGTTGCATTTATGCCATGGCAAGGATACAACTTTGAGGATGCGATTGTGATTTCTGAAAAAGTAGTAAAAGATGACTACTTTACTTCAATTCATGTTACTGAACACGATGTTGAAGTTCGAGATACTAAGAGAGGTATCGAGGAATTAACTAACGATATACCTAATGTAAGTGAAGAGGCAACTAAGAATTTGGACGAGAATGGTCTAATCCGAGTTGGTGCTCGAATTAAAGAAGGAGATATATTAATTGGTAAGATTACACCTAAAGGTGAGTCAGAACCATCACCAGAAGAAAAACTGCTAAGGGCAATTTTTGGAGACAAGGCTGGAGATGTTAAAGATGCATCACTTAAGGCAACTCCATCAAAAGAGGGTGTTGTTTTTGCAAAACAACTGTTTGTTAGACGTAAAAAAGACAGAGCTAACAAGGCTGATGATAAGACTAAACTTACCAAACTTGAGAATGAGCATCTAGATGAGCTTGATAAACTAAGAGCTACTTTGTTAGAAAAACTCTACAAGGTTGTCTCTGGTAAGACTTCATCTGGAGTTCAGAATGTCTATTACGAAGATGTAATTCCTAAAGGAACTAAGTTCACTCTGAAGAATTTAGCTTCAATAGATTTCTCAACGGTTTCCTACAATAATTGGACAACTAATGCTGAAAAGAATCAGTTAATAGGTAAAATCTTAACCAACTACAAATCGAAATACACGGATATTTCTACTGCATACAAAAGAGAGCAATTTACCATTAGTGTTGGGGATGAATTACCAACAGGTATTTTGAAACTTGCTAAAGTTTATGTAGCTAAAAAGCGTAAGCTTAAAGTTGGCGATAAAATGGCAGGGCGTCATGGTAACAAGGGTATTGTTGCTAAAATTGTCCCAGAAGAGGACATGCCATACCTTGAAGACGGAACACCGGTTGAGATTGTATTAAATCCATTAGGTGTACCTTCTCGAATGAACCTTGGCCAGATTTATGAGACAGTTCTCGGTTGGGCTGGTAGTGAATTAGGTTTGAATTTTGGTACACCTATTTTCGATGGTGCATCAGAAGCTGAGATAGACGAGCAAATTGAGAAAGCAGGATTACCACAATTTGGTTCGGCTCAGTTATATAATGGTCTAACAGGTGAAAAGTTCCACCAAAGAACAACTGTAGGGATTATGTATATGCTCAAACTAGGTCACATGGTAGATGACAAAATGCACTCAAGGTCTATTGGTCCATACTCATTAATTACTCAACAACCGCTAGGCGGTAAAGCCCAGTTTGGTGGTCAGCGTTTTGGTGAGATGGAGGTATGGGCACTAGAAGCATTTGGTGCAGCCAACATCCTTAGAGAAATACTTACAGTTAAATCAGATGATATTATCGGTAGAGCTAAAGCATACGAGGCTATAGTTAAAGGCGAAAATATGGTCGAGCCAGGACTTCCAGAATCATTCAATGTATTATTACATGAATTGAGAGGTTTGGGTATTGAGTTAACTTTTGATTAATAACATTCAGATTAGAAAATAATGTCAAATAAAAAAGATATAAAAATAAAGTCTAATTTTAAGAAACTTAGAATTGGTTTATCTTCTCCAGAAGTAGTTTTACAACGTTCATTCGGTGAGGTTACCAAACCAGAAACAATCAACTATAGATCTTATAAACCTGAAATGGGCGGATTATTCTGTGAGAGAATATTTGGACCTGTTAAAGATTATGAGTGCCATTGTGGAAAATACAAACGAATTCGATATAAAGGAATAGTTTGTGATCGATGTGGTGTTGAGGTTACCGAGAAAAAAGTACGTAGAGAACGAATGGGTCATATTGAACTCGTAGTTCCAATTGTACATATCTGGTATTTCAAATCATTGCCAAACAAAATTGGTTATCTTATTGGTCTTCCATCTAAAAAGTTGGAAATGATTGTTTATTATGAGCGTTATATTGTTATTCAATCAGGTGTTAAAGAGGAAGATGGAGTAAACTATCTTGATTTTCTTACTGAGGAAGAGTACTTAGATATTCTTGATTCTTTACCGAAAGAAAATCAGTATCTAGATGACAATGATCCTAATAAGTTCATCGCAAAAATGGGTGGTGAGGCTATTTGGGATTTGTTAGCCCGATTAGATTTGGATGATTTATCATTTAGCCTGAGACACCAAGCTGCTAATGAAACATCTCAACAGCGTAAGAATGAGGCTCTTAAGAGGCTTAATGTAATTGAGGGATTCAGAGCATCTACCAAGACAGGAGAGAATAGACCTGAATGGATGATAATGAAGATGCTTCCAGTAATACCACCAGAGCTTAGACCTCTTGTTCCATTGGATGGTGGCCGGTTTGCAACTTCAGATCTCAACGACTTATATCGAAGAGTAATTATTAGAAATAATCGTCTTAAGAGACTAATGGAAATTAAGGCTCCAGAGGTAATCTTAAGAAATGAGAAGAGAATGCTTCAAGAAGCAGTTGACTCATTATTAGATAATACGCGTAGAGCTAATGCTGTTAAGGCAAATGGAAATAGACCATTAAAATCGTTAAGTGATATGCTTAAAGGTAAGCAGGGGCGTTTTCGTCAGAACTTGTTAGGTAAGCGTGTTGACTACTCTGGACGTTCTGTAATTGTTGTTGGTCCTAACTTAAAACTTCACGAATGTGGTTTACCTAAGGGGATGGCTGCTGAGTTGTTCAAACCATTTATAATTCGTAAATTAATAGAACGAGGTATTGTTAAAACAGTAAAATCAGCTAAGAAAATTGTTGACAAGAAAGAACCTGTAATATGGGAGATTTTGGAAAATATATTAAAAGGTCATCCGATTCTTTTAAATCGTGCCCCTACACTTCACAGATTAGGTATTCAAGCATTTCAACCTAAGCTAGTTGAAGGTAAGGCAATTCGTCTTCACCCTCTTGTGTGTACTGGATTTAACGCGGATTTTGATGGTGACCAAATGGCTGTTCACGTTCCTCTTGGAAACGCTGCAGTGTTGGAAGCTCAAATTCTAATGCTTGCGTCTCATAATATCTTGAACCCTGCAAATGGGGCACCTATTGCTGTTCCATCTCAAGATATGGTTCTTGGTCTGTATTACATGACTAAGATGAGAAGATCTACTAAAACAGAAGTAGTGAAAGGTGAGGGTCTCACTTTTTACAGTTTCGAAGAGGTAGAAATTGCTTATAATGAAGGTAGAGCAGATTTAAATGCTGTCATTAAAGTGAAAACAGGTGTTAAAGAAGAGGGTAAGATTGTCAATAAAATAATCGAAACTTCAGTTGGTCGAGTTATTTTCAATAAGAATGTACCAGAGCAAATTGGATTTATAAATACGTTACTTACTAAAAAATCACTTCGTGATATCATTGGAGAAATGATTAAAGAAGTGGGTGTTGCAGCTACTGCTAAATTCTTAGATGAGATTAAGGGTCTTGGATTCTATTACGCATTTAGAGGTGGTTTATCATTCAACATATCTCATGTTTTGGTACCTTCAGCTAAGGAAGAGTTAGTAGAATCTGCTCGAAAAGAAGTAGAAGAAATTACATTCAACTACGAGAACGGATTTATCACTAACAATGAGAGATATAACCAAGTTATTGATATTTGGACAAGAATTAATTCGAAGGTAGCGGATGCATTATTGCATGATATTGCTACAGACGATCAAGGATTTAATCCAATATACATGATGCTTGACTCAGGTGCGAGGGGTTCGAAAGAGCAAATTCGTCAGTTAGGAGGAATGAGGGGCTTAATGGCTAAACCTCAGAAAAAGTTAGGTACTGGTGGAACGGGAGAGATTATTGAGAATCCAATTTTGTCTAACTTTAGAGAAGGACTATCAATTTTAGAATACTTCATTTCAACTCACGGTGCTCGTAAAGGTCTTGCAGATACGGCTCTTAAAACTGCCGATGCGGGTTACCTGACAAGAAGACTTCATGATGTTGCTCAAGATGTTGTAGTTTCCATTGAGGATTGCGGTACATTGAGAGGTTTTGAGGTAAGAACACTCAAAGAAAATGATGAAGTTATAGATAGTCTTTTTGATCGAATAGTTGGACGAGTATCCTTGTTAGATATTCATCACCCAGATACTGATGAAATATTGGTTAATGCTGGTGAGGAAATCAATGAAGATAAAGCTAAACTAATCGAACAATCAGGTATTGAGTCTGTTGAGATTAGGTCAGTAATGACTTGTGAGGCTAAACGTGGAGTTTGTGCCAAATGTTACGGTAGAAACCTAGCAACTGGTCGTCCGGTTCAAGCGGGTGAGGCAGTTGGTGTAATTGCTGCACAATCCATCGGTGAGCCTGGTACACAGCTAACGCTCAGAACATTCCACGTGGGTGGTACGGCATCGAACATTGCTCAAGATTCTCAACTAACAGCGAAGTATAACTCTGTTGTTGAGTTTGATGAAGTGAAGACGGTACCTGGTAAAGATCCAAGTGGAGAAGATGTAGGAATCGTTGTTGGACGTTCAGGTGAGGTTAAATTACTTGATCCAAAGTCAAAAGAAGTATTGATTGTAAATAATGTTCCATATGGATCATTCTTATATGTTAAGGAAAAACAAAAACTTAAGAAGGGTGACAAAATCTGTTCATGGGATCCATACAATGCTGTAATCTTATCAGACTTAGATGGAAAGGTTGAATTTGTTGACCTGAAAGAAGGTGTTTCATACACAGTTGAAATGGATGAAGCTACTGGATATAAAGAGAAAGTAATTACTGACTCAAGAGATAAGAAAATCAACCCTGCTATTCATATTATTGGCAAGAAAGGGGAGGTGTTGAAAGAGCTAAACGTTCCAGTTGGTGCCCATTTATCTGTTGAAAACGGAGCAAAAGTGACCAGTGGTACGATTGTAGCTAAAATTCCTCGTGTTGTTGGTAAAACTAGCGATATTACAGGAGGTCTTCCTCGTGTAACAGAGTTATTTGAAGCTCGTAACCCATCTAATCCAGCTGTTGTTTCTGAGATTGATGGAGTGGTAACCTATGGTGGTATCAAGAGAGGTAATAGAGAGGTAACTATTCAATCTAAAGAAGGTATCTCGAAGAAGTACTTAATTTCTCTATCGAAGCATATCTTGGTTCAAGATGGTGACTTTGTTAGAGCAGGTACACCACTTTCTGATGGATCAATTACGCCTCAAGATATTTTATCTATTGAGGGTATTTCTGCAGTTCAAAATTACATTGTTAACGGTATCCAAGAAGTATATCGTCTACAAGGGGTTAAGATAAACGACAAGCATATTGAAGTAATCATAAAACAAATGATGCAGAAAGTTGCTGTTATTGAGTCTGGAGATACGATGTTCCTTGAAGGATCTGCTGTAGATAAGATTAAGTTTAAAGAACAGAATGATATACTTTACGATAAGCGTGTTGTGACTGATCCAGGAGATTCAAATGAAGTAAAAGCAGGTGAGATCTTGACACTTCGTAAGTTGAGAGATTTGAATTCATCACTTAAGCGAAAAGATATGAAGGTAATTGAGGTAAGAGAAGCATTAACAGCTACATCTGGTCCTTTATTGCAAGGTATTACCAAAGCATCGCTTGGTACATATAGTTTCATGTCTGCTGCTTCATTCCAAGAAACAACTAAGGTCCTCAACGAAGCTGCTATTGCAGGTAAAGTTGATGAAATGCTAGGTCTCAAAGAAAATGTAATTGTTGGGCATCTTATTCCAGCAGGGACAGGACTCAGATCTTATGAAGATTTAGTTGTTGGTTCCCAGGAAGAATATGATATGTTAAAAGCGGCTAAAGAGGATGTTTCTGAAGAAGAAACAATAGAAGCAGCTGAATAATTACATATTAATAAATTCGATAAAGGAGCAATTATTACAATTGCTCCTTTTTTTATGCTCATTTTGTTTAAAATGATGAGTTTAATCAAAAAAAATATGTTGATTTGAACTATGACAGATCAAAACAAAGGAAATAAGATTGATATTGAATTAACAGAGGAAGTAGCTGACGGGATATATAGCAACTTAGCAATCATATCTCATTCTAATTCTGAATTTGTAGTTGATTTTATTCGAATGTTACCTGGGGTGCCAAAAGCCAAAGTTAAAAGTAGAATTGTATTAAGTCCACAACATGCAAAGCGTTTGAGAGCTGCATTGAATGACAATATCAATAAATTTGAAGCGAGTTTTGGAAACATCGAAATGCAAGATAGTGCTCCTCAATTTCCTCCTATGAATTTTGGTCCAACGGGAGAAGCTTAACCCTCACGACCAAACGTTAATTCTTTTTGTAACTTAATATACTCTGGTTCTATTTCGTAGAGCGATTTTTTGATCCCTTTTGATCTTTCAATTAGATTATAGGTATCAATTTTTTCTTTTGCGAAGAAGCCTTTAAATGCATCTTTATTTAGACGATTTGCTTTTACATCAATGTAGAGGTTTTCTAATTGTTGGACTAATTCTTTTTGTTCTTGTGTGCAAAAGTCGTATTCGTTTACTTGCTTATTGTATATCTTTTTCAAGACCTTATATCTGCTTAATTTTAGTCCTAAATCTTGATTGATAGTATCTTTATAGTCATTGTGATAGTTGCGAAGTGTTTGTTCAATTTCTTCAATTCTGTATTTGAAAAGTGCTATGTCAATGGCTAGATTTTCTTGATTCGATATCAGTGTATCTTTGAGTTCATTGATAATCTCTAGTTTTTGATTACTAAAGGACGAGCAGTAACTTAGTGTTAATAAACCTATGAAAGATAGAATTATCAATGCTTTGGAATTATATAAATAGCTTTTAACTTTGAACATCATGGCAAATAAAGCCACAAATACGGTAAAAAAAATAAAAGCATATATCTTTCTAAAAGATGTTTTTTTTATTGCTATAACAGCTTATGGTGGGCCTGCAATGCACTTAGCACTCTATCAAAAAAGATTAGTGGAAGAGAAAAAATATTTGACTACAGATGAGCTACTGGAATTGTATTCGTTAGCTCAGATGTTACCGGGACCATCCTCTACTCAAACACTAACCAGTATCGGATATAAATTCGGAGGACCTTCTTTGGCGTTTTTAACATTGTTGATATGGGTGTTTCCCGCATTTTTATTACTTACTCTATCTGCAGTGTTTATTGGCTTATTTGAGGAGCAAGCATTAATTTATTTACGTTATGTGACTCCAGTTGCTGTAGCTTTTGTTACCGTTGCTGGATTTATAATGATTAAAAATTCCATTTCAAGTAATCAAGGGTATTTCTTGGCAGCAATGGCTTTTGTGGTAGCGGCACTATTAAGGCATCCACTCGACACAATCGTAAATATGAATACTCCATGGATTTTTCCTATTGTATTATTGATGGGGGGGGTGATATCGTATTCAGTATATAAAGGAGATTTACCTCAGAACGAAACAATAAAGGTCAAGATACCCTGGAAGTTTTTGATTACTTTTTTTATAATTTTTATTGCTGCGGGTGTTCTTGGTGAAATTAGTTCAAATCGATTTATTCTTCTTTTTGAAAATTGCTATCGCTTTGGAAGTCTTGTTTTTGGTGGTGGTAATGTTTTAATTCCAATGATGCTAGAGCAATATGTTAGCCATGCATCCTACATGACCTCTGAACAATTTATTAATGGTGTAGGTCTTGTTCAAGCTATTCCAGGTCCTGTTTTTACAATATCAAGCTACACTGGAGCAATAGCTATGCAAGGTAATGGAATTTTGTCTCAATTTTTAGGAAGCCTCTCAAGTACAGTTGGTATCTTCTTACCCGGTGCGTTATTGATTTTCTTTGTTTATCCGATTTGGAAGCAGATAAAGTCTCACCCAATTGTTGTTAAAGCTCTTCCAGGAGTGATAGCTGCATCATGTGGTTTGGTTATGGCAGCAGCCTATCTTATGTTTTTACCTGTTGGTTTTAATTGGATTGAAAAAGGGAGTTTTTATTTTACGAACCTTGATACTAGCAATCTGGTAAATATAGTACCTGTCTTAATTATTTTAGTAACATCATTTTTATTAATGAGAACTAACATTAAATCTCCTTGGTATATTGTTGTAGCCATATTAGCAGGCATACTCTTTTAGGTTTTTAAAGCCTAGCTATTGATTATTTTTCGTTCTAATTTTTCTTTTAAGTAGGATAAGATTGGAGTAAAAAAAAAGGGATCTTAACATAGTTAAGACCCCTCTATTCAGTTTTAGTTTGCGGCTATATTTTGGTATAATCGCTCTGTTTGATTGTTTGGTTTATTGAAATAATGATTGATCAGGATACGTAGTTAAGTTTGGAGCTAACTGTGTTTCCTCAAGAGCAATAGGTAACCAAAGCTGATTGTCAGAGAAATTAGCTTCTTTGTCACCATC
>JAKMFK010000067.1 GCA_022425465.1 Bacteroidia bacterium
GACTCACTGAGAATTATTTCATTACCTTGTTGAATACAATCTTCACAAATATGAGCATCGATACCCGAGATAAGTAATCCTACCTCTCCTTTACTCCTTCCACAAAAAGAACATGTTAATTGCATAACAAAGATTTATTTTCTGATGAGAACCTCATCAATCATACCATAGTCTTTGGCTTCTTGAGCTGTCATCCAAAAATCACGCTCACTATCTTTTTCAACCTTATTAAACTTTTGACCAGAGTGTTGAGCAATGATTTCGTAAAGTTCTTTCTTTAACTTAATAATTTCTTTTACAGTAATTTCCATGTCAGTAGCCTGACCCTGAGCTCCTCCAAGGGGTTGATGAATCATTACTCGGCTATGCTTGAGTGCTGTTCTCTTTCCCTTTGCTCCTGCACACATTAATACAGCTCCCATACTTGCTGCCATACCAGTGCAAATTGTTGCTACATCTGGAGCTATGTATTGCATCGTATCATAAATTCCAAGACCAGCATAAACTGACCCGCCTGGACTATTGATATATATCTGTATATCTCGTTTGGCATCAGAGCTTTCAAGAAATAATAATTGAGCTTGGATTACATTGGCTATGTAATCATCGATACCTGTACCTAAAAATATGATACGATCAGCCATTAATCTGGAAAATACATCAACCTCTCTAAATGGCATTTGTCTTTCCTCAATGACTGTTCTTGTCATATCTTGAGGGGTCTGAATAGAGCTTGAAATGTAATGATCTACCTTCATGCTACTAATGCCCATATGTTTAGTCGCGTACTTCTTAAATTCTTTACCGTAATCCATTAGTTATTATTTATAATTTTCAAATTTAAACATTTAGCCCGTTAGTTGTCATCAAAAAACAACTACAAACAATGTAAATCTAGAGAAATCTTGAAGAAACTATTATTTTGTATGTCGATTGGGTTAAAATCAAATCCTTACTTTTTGTCGTTAAATTTTTTGATTTCGTCATAAAACTTATCAACCGATATTTTTTTAGGTTTAATCGTAATCATTTCCTTAACCTTATCGATTACTTTCTTTTCAACTACCACATCTCTAATTCGAAGTAAGTAATTTTTTTCTTCCCTATTCTTCGACTCAAAGTTCTGAATCATGGCTGGATCAGGGTTATTAAGTCCATATTGTCTTAACATCTGAGCAGTATAAGCAAATGAAGTTTGATTGATATCCTCATCTGAAACTTCAACATTTTCTTGTTCAGCAATTTTTTCTCTTATCAATTGCTTTCTCAATACATTCGATTCGTTAGCGTATAGCTCATCTACTTTATCTGCAGTGTAGGTTTCTGGCTTAGTTCCTTGAAGCCATCTTTTTAAAAACTCATCTGGTAAAGTCAATGGATGATTTTTCTCTAAAACACTATTTATTTCAGCTTCAAGTTGTTTTTCAGATTCTGCAACATAATACGAACCAAGATTCTCTTCAATTTTCTTATTGAATTCTTCTTCAATAGTTACTGCTCCAGGACCCATTACTAAATCGTAAAATTCCTGATTAAGTTCAGCAGGTAGAACACGTTTAACCTCTTTAACCTTTCCAGTAAAATTTTTACTTAAAGATCCAACTGCCTCTTTTTCAATACCTAACGAATGTGAAATCACCATTTCATTATCATTAAACAAATGAAAAACATTAAGTTTTATTTCATCATCGACACTAATATTTAACAATTGTTTTTTAACTTTTTTGCTCTTAACTACCTCTGGTAGAACTGTAACCTCTTGCTCAAATACACCTCCATCTTTGTGTTCACCTTTGGAGTTGGTTTCAGTCATTAAAAGAACAATAGAATCATTTTCAGTCTCAGATTTATCAATATTTTCAAGTTTTCCGTTTTGTCTTCTTAAATTTTTAATTTCAGTTTCAACTTCCTTACCATCTAATTCAATCTCATAACGAGTGAGTTTATCCTTAGTAGAAATTTTCAAATCAAATATAGGAGCTAGTCCTAAATCAAAGTGAAAGGTAAAATCACCATAATTATCAAAATCTGTTTCGCTTTCCATAGTTGAACTAGTCATTGGCTGACCTAAGATATCAATTTTATTATCCTGAAGATATTTGTATAATTCCTCAGATGTCAATCGATTAACTTCCTCAAATAACACACTTTTACCAATCATCTGCTTCACCATTCCTAAAGGAACAGTTCCAGGTCTAAAACCAGGAATTTTCGCTTTCTTTCGATAATCTTTGAATTGTTTATTCAAATTATCTTGATAATCTTCATTTTTAACTTCAATGCTAATGATCGCATTTAAATCATCTAGTTTTTTAAAAGTTACATTCATTACTTAAGGATATTGAGTAGGATTATAATGATTAGTCTATTTTAAATATTAAACTTCCAAGAGAAATAAAAAATAAAACCCTGTTTTACCAGGGCTTTATTCGTTGGAGTGCGGGCGAAAGGACTCGAACCTTCACACCGTGAGGCACTAGATCCTAAGTCTAGCGTGTCTACCAATTTCACCACGCCCGCATGTAATCCCTCTTAAAGGGCTGCAAATGTAAATATAATATCTATACAAGTTAAAAGTTTATTCCAAAAAAAATCCGCCATACAAGGTATGGCGGATTTAGTTTATGTGTGAATTTTATTTCACCTGCATTCTTTTTGTAACTTGGTGTTCAGGAGTAGCAATAGTATAAAAATACATCCCACTAGACAGTCCATTGGCATCAATGGTAAGTTTGTGGTTTCCTGCGTTCATCACACCCAAATCTCCATGGTTCAATACATTACCTAGAATATCGGTAACTGTAAGAGTAACATTCGAGCTAGTTCTTGAGTATACTAATACTTCAGAGGTTCCATTAAACGGATTAGGTTGATTTTGGCTAACCACAAAAACTTCTGATGGCTTAACCTCATCAACTGTTGCAGTTCTTACATCATTTCCAATTACATCATTAATAATATCAGCTACCGGAATTGCAGCATACTTCATTGTGGCAAGCTCATTCGGGTGAGAACCAGCACTAGCAGAGTGATTCTGAAGGAATGTACCCGGGGTGGCATCTTGTTGCCACATTACGTGAAGGTAATCATTAGCAATTTTAGCAGCACACGGGAAGTTACATTCCTGTGTACCATCTTGGGTTAAATTCTGTGGACCTCTCCATGTTTCACCCCCATCAGTTGAATAAGAAACCATAATATCTCTAAAATTGGCATTCAGGAAGTGCAATTGATTTTCTACAGGAGCAGAATAAACAACAAATAGATTCCCATTTTCGTCCGCACTTGCAGATGGCATGGTAACTATAGATGTTGAACCAGTTCTGGTAGCTGATAGTAGATTACTAGGTACATTGCCATTAGCGTCCAAACCACTAAAAGTCTCATTGGTGACATTATATTGTCCATCTTGATCCAAATCAAAACCTGAACCAGCAATTCGAGTTGAAGCATCTCCCTCTTTCCAATGTCTTATCTGTGATTGCCCAGGGAAAAAAGAAAAGCCAGTAGTATCATCCCCATCAGGCTCGGCACCTAAAACTCTTCCCAATCCCCAAAAAGCATGTACTTTCCCGGTTGGATCAATCATCACATCAACAGAACCGTCATTAGTAAGAACAGTATCTCCAGAGAGCAATAATTGAGCTGGAGCTCTTTCACCTTTATATGGTAAACTATCTACATCAGTATAAGTCCAAGTCTCCCCATTATCGGTAGACTTCCAAAGTGATAAAGGATCACCTAAACCGCCTAAAAGAATAGCCACTATTGAGTCTCTAACATCGATAGCATAACTATCTCCACCACCCCCAGCAAACAATGTACTATCATAACCTGGAAGAATAGCATGAGCAATATCAGCTGTATCGCCATTCACATCCCATCTGCTATATGTTGTTGGACTCACAACTCCATTTCGATTTACAACAGGCACTCCATTGGACTCACTTGCCCAATAGTTTGATATGATATGAATTTTCCCATTTGAAGTACCACTCCTATTCCAAATTGGAACACGATTGGTGTTTGGTTCAGTAAGATCATCAAGAATTGCTCCTGAACTAGTAAATGAAGTATTGCCTTTAGCACTGTTTCTTGAAGTTACAAAACCACCTGTATTGGACTCATGAGCAATAGTCATTTCTGATCCATCATCTAGTAGCATAATTGATGGCCAACCCGTTCTTCCACTGGTTTCAATCTTATTATCTCTTCCTGTCAACCAATTTGTGCCATCATAATGATTGTATCCTGAACCTCTATTGGGATAACCTGTACCCGCATCTGGGCTAGTTGTCCATACTGCAGATACTGTTCCATCTGAGTGAAGTACAATCCTTCTTCCCGGACTTGAGTTTGTTTGTAAATCGTAATAGGTATTTCCTAGGTCAATGTAATCGTAATTAACTGCTTTTTTTCTTTTAACAACCGTGGCTTTTTTAGTAACGACTTCACCTGGTGTATATTCATTGTCAATTATTTTTACCGCAGATACATTTACTTTAACTTCTTGAGCATTGGGCACATTAAGTTCTTGAACACTCGACTGAGAATAAGATAATAATGAGGTAGACATCAATCCAATAAGTAGTGCTTTTTTCATTTGATTTGTTTAATTAATTTTATTTAAATAAAAGTCCTTCGAAGGTAATACTTTTGGGACTATATCCCAAGTATTTTAAGGACAGTCTCTTCGAAAAGTATTTCTGGGTTTTTAGCTGACTGATTTATTCCCTTGAATTTAAGATCACAATCATTTAAACAACCAATAACATCCACAATTTTTTTTTCAGCATAGTTCCTTGCAGCTTCCCTGTATTCTCCAATTGCAAAAAAAGGTATACCCACACTTGACATCACTTCTTTGTCAGTTTTTTTACTCATACTCTGAACCATCGCCACTTTTTTAAAATAGTTAAATAGAGAGGCATTGAGCATAACAATAGGATGATTATGAATATTCGCCTTAAAATAATTTAAAATTTCAACAACCTGATTTTTCTGTTTTTTGGCCATTGCTTTTTGTAATGCAAAAATATTATACTGCTTGTTGATGCCTACATATTTCTCAATCTGTTCTTCTCTTATTTTATTCCCTGGCTCAACATTAGAAAATACCTTATCCAGCTCTTTAACAATTGTAGAAAATTTAAATCCACTATTTTCTACAAGTAGGTGCAATGGTCTGGGCTCAATATCATACCCCTTTTTTTCGATATACAACTTAGAAACCGATGATACTTCTCTCTCAGGAACGGGTTCTCCAGTATATATGACCGCATGTTTTTTCATGGCCATTCCCAGCTTTCTATTCATAGGAAGTTTTTTACTTGGATGGTACCACACCAAAATTGTGCTTTCAACTGGATTTTCAAGATAGGGAATAATAGCGTCTGGAGATTTGCAATACTGAGCCTCTTTAAAAATAACCAATTGTTTATCGGCCATCATTGGAAAACGTCGAGCAATGTTTACAATATCTGAGACTTGCGTTTCTTTTCCATAAAACACATGATGATTAAAACTTGCGGTTGCTTTATCGATAACAACCTCCTCAATCTTAGTTATTAATTGTTCCAGAAAGTAATATTCCTCGCCATGCAATAGATAAACAGGTGCAATTTGATTCTTTTCAAGTTGCTGCATCAAATTATTGAATTCTGTATATGAACTGCTACCTTTGGCCATAGGATAATAAAAACTAGTGCAATTAAACTTCGAAAAATTTAACTTTCAACTAAAATCTGACAATAATGGTCAAAAATTAATCTTTGA
>JAKMFK010000093.1 GCA_022425465.1 Bacteroidia bacterium
TTTCTGCTATTGAAGCAACGAAAGAAATGGATATGGATGCCTTGATAGGGGTTGTTTATTATGGATTTGGTCAATATTCAATTAAGCCAAGAAATAATGATGATTTAGTTGGATTTAGTTTGTCACTCGAAAGCACAAATTATGCAGGTGATACAGCTACAAATTCAATAGTGAATATGGAAGACAATGGGGTAACTTTCTATCCGAATCCTTCTAGATGTGTGTTGAATGTGACTACCAGAAACTCGAAAGATGGAACACTATATGTTAGAAGTATTGAGGGTAGAGAAATGATGAAAACAGTTATACTTGACAATACACAATTAAATATTGAATCATTGATTCCTGGGATTTATATGTTAGAATTTGTAGATTCAGATGGAATTAAAATGTCAGCCAAATTCATTAAAATTTGATCAGTAGGTATCCTCAAATAACAATTAGCAAGACCAGTTTTATTTACCTGGTCTTGCTACTTTTTGTAGCATCTTGTAAGGAGGGTGAACCATTACCAAATAGTGCTCCAGAGACCAAGTTATCTATTGAGAGCATTAATTTATCAGGAGAAAATCGATTGAATAGTACTGTAAAACTGTCGTGGTTTGGTACTGATATCGATGGATATGTTCAATATTACGAGATTCGAATTGGGGATAAGGATTGGGTTAAAACTCAAACACAGGACAGCGTTTTTCTTTTTGACATCGAACCCAATCAGGATTCTACAGATGTTGATTTTTATGTTAGAGCAGTTGATAACGAAGGTCATGAGGACCCTACTCCAGCATATTTAAAGATTCCCCTTAAAAATAGTACTCCGGAAGTCACCTTTGATGAGGCTTCACTTCCGTTGGATACAACTAATCTAGTAATCACTTTTAGATATATGGCCTCAGATCCTGATGGAGATGAAACATTAAAAAAAGGATTTATCAGAGCTAATGAGGGTGAATGGGCAGAAATAGATCTTAATCAAAAGTTGGTGTCTTTGTTGCCAACTAGCCCAACTGAAGTTGGAATTGGACAGGCTAATGTATATTATGGTATAGAAGATGAGTCTGCCCTAACAATTGATGGATTTAATAATGGAGGGGATAATATTATTCAATTGAGAGTTGAGGATATTGCCAATACCTCAAGCAGTATTGATAGCACTGCATCTATTTTTGTTCGAAGTCAAACTTCAGACTTACTTGTGATTGGTGGTCACAATGTCCAAATTGATAAAAAGTACCAAGAGTTAGTCAATAATAATTATACTTCAGCGGATTTTGTGAACTATGCATTAAATGGAGGATTAAATCAACCTAAGTTTTGGAATCCAAACTTCAGATTATTATCGGAACAATACGATAAGGTTTTCTTTCATACAGACGAGGGGAATTTCAGTAATCCATTGACTGGAGAGGATGGAAAATTACTAGACTTTGCAGCCCCTATCATTCAAGAATTAATAGATAATCAGAAGAAGGTATTGGTGTCTACGGCATTTGCCACAGGCACTAATATAGATATCATAGGTGGTGTTTTGTCTATCGATAGTTTTACTGCAAGTAGAGGTCAAGCATTTTTTGTGAATGATAGTTTTGCAAAAAGCACAATAGATGGTTTTCCAGATTTACAACCAACTAATTTTTTGTTGGCAGTTGATCCATTTTATCATAGTCAAGAATCAGAGGTATTATATGCTGCTCAACTCACTCCTAACGGGGGTTGGTATGGGCCAAGAACAATTGCTATTCAGAGAAAATCAACCGATGGTAACGTCAATTTGGTTTTATTTACGGTAGAATTACACAAACTAGATAAATTAGCCACCAACCAAAATCAATTAATTTCAAAAATATTTAATGAGACTTTTAATTGGTAGTATTTTAACTCTTCTAACTTTCTTTTCTCATGCTCAAATGGGGAATTTGAAAGGAAAGCTAACTGATGAAACAACTGGAGAAAACCTAGTTGGAGCGTATGTTCGAGTTGTTGGAACGTATGGAGCTGCCATATCAGAGGCAGATGGAACATTTATTATTAAAAACATCAAGCCTGGAAGGTATTCCGTGAATATCTCCTTTATAGGCTATCAGCAAAAAGTGTATAATGACATTGATATTAAAGATGGAATTAACACAATACTCAATGTCAAAATGGTAGCACAAACCAATACTTTCGAGACAGTTAAGGTTGTAGGTAAGAAAAAAATTATTGAATTGGATGACGCCAAAAGTACTATTACCTTAAACAAAAAGGATATCAGTGAGATGAACGTTAGAGATGTTCAGGAAGTAGTTGCTATGCAAGCTGGAGTATCAAAGTCTAGCGATGGAATTCAAATCAGAGGTGCACGTGTATATGAAACATCATTTAACATTGATAATATAAGTGCACAAGATCCATTAGCTGGAACGGGATTTGGCGTAAAGGTATCAAGTGGTTCCATTGGGGAGTTACAGTTGATTACTGGAGGTGCAGGAGCCGAGCATGATGGTGGAACAGCAGGAGTTATAAGTACAACGATTAAAGAAGGTTCTGAGAAATTTCAGATTTCAGGGAGTTTTCAAAGAGATAATTTAGGTAGTTTATCTGCCATGGGGTGGAATACAGATTTGGGTGAATTATCATTTGGGGGTAAATTCAAAGTGAAAGGCAAGAAATTTTATTTCTTTAATAATGCCACTTATAACTTAAGTGATGATTATTTCGGACCAACCGCTAATCAAATTCATAGCTCGATTATCGGTAAAAATGATAGTCTATGGGCACCTCGACAGTCTAATCAGTTTACTCATACATTTAAAATAAGTCATGAGCTGAATTCAAAAACTAAAATTTCAATCACCAATCAGCATAGTTTAACAATCAATCAAAATACAAGAACACTTCAGATTGTTGGTTTCGATGCTATTTTAAGACCTGGATTCCAATTTGAAAGAAGTTTAAATCTAGATAATGCAACCACTTATACTCATCATTCTAATTTAACAGCCTTCAATCTTAGAAGGGCTATTAATGAGCAATTGGTTGCCACTTTTTCTATTGGAAGATTATTTACCAACTTAAGAGCAGATGCCAATGGACGACCATTTAGAACTTCTTCGGTTGATCAAGTATTTGATGAATACAGTATTGTTACAGATCCAGTTCAAGTATTTAATCCTGGTGGCAATATTCAGTATGTTTTACCTGGACCGGGGTTTGTCAATAACGGAGGGATAAGCTCGCTATGGCATGATCACTTTGCTCAAGAATACACCATCAAAGCAAATGCGAAATATTATCCTTCTAGTAAGGTTCATCAGATCAATTTTGGGTGGGAACAAAAATTGAATCAATACCAGTGGGTCGATGTGACACGTCCATGGGTTGGAGCACCAATTGTCATAAATGATAGCATAAGCACACCCAGTATTAGTATTGGATCAAGTAATGATATTTGGAATGTAAGACCCAACAACGGAGGCTTATTTTTTAGTGACAAAATAGATTATAAGGGAATTATCGCTAATCTAGGTTTACGCTTTAACTATTGGGCACCTGGGAAGTTTGCAGATGATGCAGTTTCCAATCCTGACGCTCCAGTTATTGATCAAGTTAGGTCTGATTATCAAAAAAATACAATTAAAGTCTTTGGTTTACGATACAAGGCAAGAGTTTTACCAAAGGTGAATGTTTCATTCCCTGTGACAAGCAACAATGTATTATACTTCAATTATTCTCATAGTATGAGGCTACCTCACCCTCGATTTTTATATGCAGGTTTAGATCCTGTTTACCAAGACAGAAGTTTTTTGTCTTTTCTTGGGAATCCCGATTTAAATCCAGAGGTAAACATCTCGTATGAAATTGGTTTTAAGTCGCAAATTGGTAAGAGCTTAGGGTTGACAGTTGCAGCATACAACAATAATCGATTTGATTATATCGTGAGTAGAAAAGTTATTGTTAATGATCAGACAGGTCGTCCTGTTAGTAAAACAATGTACATTAACCAAGATTATGCAAAAGTTCAAGGAGCAGAAATAAATGTCATTTGGAGGGCAACCACTCAGTTTAGGATATTTGGAAACATAGCTTATCAACTGGCAAAGGGGAAGAGTAACAGTGCTCGAGAAAGTAGTTTGCAGATTGCTCAAAACGGAGAGGTGCCATTGAGTACAGAGAATTATTTAGCATGGGATAGACCGTGGAATATTAATTTGGGGAGTGTTTTTACACCAGATAGTAGTGCTCCTTATTTCTCCAATTGGATGAGTGGGATACAAGTTTACTTTAGTTCGTCTTATCAGAGTGGGTTTCGATATACTCCCATGATACTAGAAGGGTATAATGCTTTAGGAAGGCCCGAATACGCTACCGATTTAACCTCTTTCTTAGAGGAGAGAGCAACTCCGTGGGTGAATGCTGACCTAAAATTTACTAAAACTTTTGCTGGTAAAAACAAAAAAGGAATAACACTGAGTATTGAAGTTAGAAATTTATTTGATGCTAGAAGAGCTCAAATAATTAACCCCGTAACAGGAAGAGCTTGGGAACCCGGAGATGATGTCCCAAATAATTGGAGAGACAACCGATATCTCGGTCCAGAGGAAAGTGGCTTAACACCCAATAATCCGGCTCGATACCAACCCCCAAGACAAGTTCTTTTCGGTGTTCTATTTAGACTGTAATTGGGTGCCTTATACTGATTTTTAACTTCTTGACTCAACATTCCTGTGTTCGTATGTCATAAAAATAATTGACTAATGTCATATTTATTGTTAATTTGTATTAATGTAGACTCGATATCAATCCATTTTTGAAACTTCACTAGATGGTATAATTCTCATTACTGAAATGGGTATCATTGAGGACATCAATAGTTCTGCTTTGAAATTATTTGATTATGATAAACTTAAGAAGGCTCCATTTTAAATAGTTTCCTTTAGTCAATTTTAGTTTTGGTGAATTATAATCTTGAGGAAAATGGATTCTTCAATCCAGAAACATCTGTAATATCCACTTTAACAGATCCAATGTAGATGTCTGCCTTAACTCGAACAGGGATTTTATTTTGGTCTGCACTTACCCAGATGGTCATATCATCCTCGTCTTTAAATACGCGATCTACAACAAGTTGAGGACGCAATTTGAAGCATCGAACTCTTCCAAGATCTGTTTTGATCGTTTCCATTCCTAAATATTTAAATTTCAAGTTATAAATCTCTTGATCTAAATATATATTGATGGGAAATGATTTTCCTGGTTTAGTATTAGCAAAGTCTATAGTTCTGGCATAAAATATACCACTTACAATATCTTGTAAATATGGGGGCATAGCCATATTTTTCTTTTTGCCAGTTAGTTCTTTTTCGAGGTGATTGTAATAAACAAGATCTTCATCTCTGTAGTTATCTTCTCTTACATTTTTGTAATACTTCAAAGGAGCTAAGCTTGCACTATCCATGTAGGTTTCAAAATGGTCCCTAACTTTATATGCCCAGTCAAATGATCGGTATGTTTTTCCATAAGCCTTAATATTGTAGGTTGTTCTACCATTCACTTTTTTGGCTTTATCACCCACCTTTATATTGATGGATGCTGCATTAATCCAACCGTAATGAACCCGGTATTTAAGATGTTCTCCAAAGGTAAAAGCTTGATTAGGATGATTCCGAAGATTTTCTTCAATCCGATGATCAATTTTGAAACCACTTCCCAATATGAAAATGGTTAAATAAGTAAAAAGTAATCTAATCATAACTAAAATACGATATTCAAATATTGTGCCTGTTAATTAAACCTATTGAAAAACCATTGCAAAGTTGCTTATTTGCATCATAACAACGCATATCTTTATGATTTTAAAGCAATTTACATTTCTCATATTTTTATCATTAATGTTCATTAATGTTTACAGTCAATTTGAAAATTCATTTTTTGACAACAATAAATATGAAAAAGTTATTGATTCTTCTCATATCCAATTTCACTTTGATAATATGAGTTACTTTAGGAATGCAGAGTATCTATCAAGAGTTGATAAAGGATCAACTTATGTGGGTTTCAACATACTTCCATATATGCAGTATTCTTTTAATGATAAGGCTCAAATTTATGGTGGATTTTTGGTTAGATATGATTTCGGTAATCCAGAAATTAAGACGATTGAACCTTATTTTAAATTCACCTATCAAGACGTATTAAAGCACAATGTCACTTTTGGTAGCTTGAATGGAACACTTCAGCATAACATGATCGAGCCAATGTATGACTATGAAAAGGTAATAACAGATCGTTTTGAACAAGGCGTTCAAATTACAAAACCGGGTAACCGATTAACGTATGATTTGTGGATTGATTGGCATGATATGATTTATTATGATGACCCAAAGAACGAGACATTTG